>NZ_CEVWQM010000008.1:0-123517 GCF_982386235.1 Desulfotomaculum sp.
GGGGCAGCTAGCAGTCAGGGTTGGGATTTCGCACAGTTTGTGCAGGTTTTCGTGGTCAATTTTGGGTACGGTTCTGTGAATACCCAGGATCGCAATGTCAGAGCAGTGTACAGCACCGCACATGTTCAAACAGCAAGCCAGAGCGATTCTCATCTTGGCAGGCAGCTTCATGGTGGTGAAGTATTCAAACAGTTCATCCATTACGGCTTTAACGATACCGGAGGCATCGGTGGCAGGGGTATGGCAGTGTACCCAACCTTGGGTGTGTACGATGTTGGTAATGGAGTTGCCAGTACCACCAACGGGAACACCAATCGCGCTTAGATCTGCAATAAGAGCATCGACCTTAGCTTCGTCAGATAATAGGAACTCGATGTTGTGACGGCTGGTAAATCTCAGGTAACCATCACAGTATTTGTCTGCTAAGTCACATACTTCGCGAATGAAGTAAATACTAATCAAACGCGGAGAACCAGCGCGTACGGTGTACAGCTTAGCTCCGGTTTCAGAAACGTGTACGAGCACGCCGGGCTTTAAGATTTCATGATACTGCCATTTACCATAGTTCTCTAGGATAACGGGCGGCAACATTTCCTTATAGAGCGGCGGTCCAATGTCAGTTCTTGCTTGTGCCAATGTGGTTCACCTCTCCCCATTTCATTATTTTATGCGGCATCAGCCTGCATATTATTCAAATTAGTCCTGAACGGTTTCTTCAGGCCACCAGAAGAAGAATGGGTTTGCACGAGGAGCCATAACCATTTGAGGAATGGGCTCGACTTCAATAGCACGCAGGAAGTTACGCATACCCAAGCGAAGGATCAGTTCACCAATACGCTCACGGGTCTTACCGTTTTCATCCCACCACTCCCAGACTTTTTCTAAGAACTCTTTGAGTTCTTCATAGCCGGAGCCAGACTCAAGCTTCATGAAGGGAACGATTACCCAACCCATCATAGCACCTTGAAGAATAGGAGCTTTACCACCGATTAGGATGGTAGCGCCACGATCGTCCCCAGGACGTAATGCTTTGCACATTTTGTTAATGCAGTGCATGCAACGGGTGCAGTTAGCGTTGTCAATGGTTAGTTCGTTGCCATCCCAAGCCATGCACTTGGTGGGGCACTTGGAAACAACCAGACCATCAATATCAAAACCGCCGGCAACATACTCACGTACAGCTTCTTGATTGATCTTGATATCGTCTCTCCAGGTACCCTGGATAGAGATGTCAGAACGAGCGATAGAAGCTACGCAGTCGTTGGGGCAACCAGAAATCTTAATTTTGGACTTGTAAGGCCACATGGGACGGTGCAGGTAATCTTGGAACTCGTTGGTCAGATCATGACAGAGATCCAAGGTGTCGATCATTGCAAATTCGCAACGAGCGGGACCAGCACAGCAACTGGGGGTACGCAGGTTGGAACCAGATCCACCTAAATCCATTGGATGCGCTTCAAAGTTAGAAACTTCGTTAAAAATGGTTTGGATGTTTTCAGTGGTTGTCCCTAATAGTACCATGTCACCAGTGGAACCATGCAGGTTGGTCAGACCAGAGCCGTATTTCTCCCAAACATCGCACACCTGGCGTAAAGCCTTGGTGTTGTAGTACCAACCGGAAGGTTGGTTCAAACGTACGGTGTGGAAGTGTTCTACGTTGGGGAATTGCTCGGGTACGTCAGAGTAGCGACCGATTACACCACCACCATAACCCATAACACCTACCAGACCACCGTGTTTCCAGTGGGCTTTCTTTTCTACGTAGGAAAGCTCCAACTGACCCAGCAGGTCTTGGGAAGAAAGGTTGTTGGCAGCGGCTTTTTTAATTTCTGTTACGAAACTAGGCCACGGGCCTTTCTCGAGTTCGTCCAAGAGAGGAGTCTTCTTGGTATCGGTCATTAAGTTCACCTCCGTTTTTTTGTAAAAAGGATAGTATCTATCCCGCCATAATGGCACAGCCGGCCTCTTATCACTAAATCTAGTTCAACCCTTACAAGTTGCTTAAATCTAGTTAGTTAGACAAAAAAAGACAAACTTGTCCAACACGAAGATGCAGGCAATACGTTGTCTAAATTTGCACAATCCAGATCAACTGTAAACATTTATATTTCACATAAATTTTACACCTGTCCTCCTAGTCTGTCAACAGCTAATCCGACATGCAGAAGGCAGAGTTTTTTGCAAAATCTGAATTGCGGCAAAACTTTATGATGTTTATTAATTAATTGGTCAATCTTGAAGCAATGCCTTCTTGCTGTTCGGCTGCTAATTTCCTGACCACGAGACCCATTATAGCACATCCCGCTTAGGTTGTCTTGTAGGTTTTTCTGTTGACTTTAACAATTTTTGTCTGTCTTATATTCTAGGCCATGAGCTAAAGACCCTTAAAGGCTCATGGCCTAGCTTAAGTCTCCTAAAGCGGTCGGCTAAAAAACACCTATAGGTTGTAACCCTCTGCAAAGGCTTTCATATTTACATCAATAAATTTTTCCGGCACACGGGTTTTCAGGGCATTTAGCCATAACTCTTTGTCAATCGGAAGTTTCTTTGCCAAAAGGCCAACCAATACCACATTGATAACCTTTGGATTCCCACACTGCAGAGCGACATTCAATGCATCTACAACAATTGTATTGGGGGCCAATTTCACAACTCGCTCCAAGCAATCTTCAGGATAAACCGCTGCACCAGACAAAACTGGCACTGGGGCAATGGCCTGATCGTTAACAATAATGCTGCCACCATCTTTTAAATAGGGGAGCCAACGGAGAGCCTCCATTTTTTCAAAGGCTAAAATGACATCCGCATTCCCCTCAGCAATTAAGGGTGAATAAACCCTTTGCCCCAGGCGAACTTGAGTGACCACACTGCCGCCCCGCTGGGACATGCCTTTAATTTCTGATACCTTGATATCATAGCCGGCATCCTGGGCTGCCTTGGCTAAGATACGGGTGGCTAAAATGGTTCCCTGTCCACCCACACCAACTAGTAAAATATTTACTGGCTTAAGCATTTTGTTCACCCCGCTTTTTTAGGGCTTTTTTGTTGCAAACTTGAATACAAAGACCACAGCCCCTACACTGAATGGCCGAAACACTAACCGTGTCTTCTTGGCGGCTGATGGCTGGACAACCAAGGTTTAGACATACGCCACAGTTAATACATAGGTCATTGTCCACTTCCACCGGTTCAGAGATGACCGTCCCTTTAAGCAAAACGCAGGGCTGTCTAACGATAATAACGGATGGCTCCAAAGCTGCCACTTCTTCTTTAATGGCCTGATCCAATTCCTTTAAATTCGACGGGTCGACAATTCTTACCCGTTTAACCCCCACAGCCCTGGCAATGCCCTCTAAATCCACCTGTGGGGCAGGTTTGCCCATCAGGGTCGAACCGGTGCCCGGGTTTTCCTGATGACCGGTCATGGCAGTGGTTCTGTTATCCAGAATCAGTACAGTCAATGTTCCACCGTTATAAACAACATCCATTAAGCCAGTGATCCCTGAATGCATGAAGGTACTGTCACCAATGACGGCAACGGTTTTACGGCCCATCTCAGGGTTGGCTTTTTCCATACCCAGAGCAGCCCCTACACTGGCTCCCATGCAAATACAGGTATCTATGGCACTTAGCGGGCTTAAGCTGCCCAGTGTATAACAACCAATGTCACCACTAACTACTAATTTTTGTCTTTTCAGTGTGTAGAATACAGCCCGGTGAGGACAACCAGCACACAGAACCGGTGGCCTCCCTGGCAGTGGTTCAGCAGTGGCCGCAGCTTCCTTGCCGGCCTGATCTTTTATTTGAAATTCCTCAGCTACGTCAATGCCAGCCTTGGCTAAGCTGTTAGCAATCAGTGCGGAACTAAATTCCCCGTAGGAAGGGAACAATTCTTTGCCAATTACCTTAATGCCCATGGCCTTGATTTGTGCTTCTAAAAAGGGTTCTAGTTCCTCGATAACAAAAAGTTTGTCTACCCCGGCCGCAAATTGTTTAATAAGATTTTCCGGCAATGGGTTGGTCAGGCCTAATTTCAAAATTGAAGCCTGGGGCAATACTTCCTGGACGTAATCATAGCTAATGCCACTGGTAATAACACCAATATTCGTATCTTTCCACTCGATAAAGTTTAAAGGACTATTCTCACTGTATTCCTTTAACCGTGCCATTCTTTCTTCCAAAAAGACCCGGCGCAGGCGTCCATGAGCTGGCACCATAACATACTTTAAGGGGTCTTTGGCATAGGGCCGTAGGTCTCTGGGGCTTGGCTCCTTGATTTCGACAAAGCTCTGGGAGTGAGAAACCCGCGTGGTTACCCTGAGTAATACAGGCGTATCAAACTGCTCACTAATCTCCAATCCCAGGGCTACCATATCCTTGGCTTCCTGGCTGTCGCAAGGCTCTAAACAGGGAATTTTGTTCATCAAAGCATAATAGCGGTTGTCCTGCTCATTTTGGGAACTGTGCATACCTGGGTCATCGGCAGACACTAGAATGAGTCCTCCGCTGACACCGGTATAAGCCAAGGTAAACAACGGATCTGCGGCCACGTTAACACCTACGTGCTTCATGGTCACCAAAACTCTGGCCCCGGCTATAGATGCCCCGGCACCGACTTCTAGGGCCACTTTTTCATTGGGCGACCACTGAGCATAAACATCTGGGTACTTGGCAAAATTCTCTAAAATCTCTGTACTGGGTGTGCCCGGGTAGCCCGCACCAACCGTGATACCCGACTCATAGGCACCCCGGGCAATGGCAGAGTTGCCGGAAAGTAGTTCCTTCATGGCTTCAACCTCCCATAATAAGGTCTATTTATTTCTCAAGTCGATTACTCGCTTTGCTTTTCCTGCTGTACGTTCCAGGGAACGAGGTTCGAGAAATTTCACCTTGGGACCAATGGAAAGTACTGCTTGCAAGTGGGCTCGAACCTTCCCTTCTAACCTCTCAAGATCCCGCCAATTACCGGTAAAGGCGGTATCTTTCATTTCCACCTGAACTTCCAATACATCCAGATAGCCTTTCTTTGTTACGATTAACTGATAATGGGGGGCAACCCCATCTATGGCTAACAGGGCATCCTCAATCTGGGATGGAAAGACGTTGACGCCGCTGATAATTAACATGTCATCTGTTCTGCCGCTTACTTTACGCAAGCGGGCTGTGGATCTGCCGCAGGCGCAGGGCTCTGTGGTTTTTACTGTGATATCCCTGGTACGGTAACGTATAATGGGCAGTGCTTCCTTGGTCAGGCTAGTAATAACCAACTCACCTTCTGTACCATCCGGTACGGATTCGCCGGTTTCCGGATCAATCACCTCAACCAAAAAATGGTCTTCGGAAATATGCATACCCCTTCGTTCTTGACATTCACCTGCTACACCCGGCCCAATAATCTCACTAAGGCCATAATTGTCGGTGGCAAATAAGCCCCAGGCTTCTTCAAGCTCAGTTCGGATGCTTTCAGTCCATGGTTCTGAACCAAACAGGCCTATTTTTAGGCCTACGGATTTGGGGTTTATCCCCATTTCCCTGGCCACCTCTGCCATGTGCAGGGCGTAGGAAGGAGTACCAATTAGGGTAGTTGCCCCAAAATCCTGCATTAGCATAATTTGTTTTTCTGTCTTGCCGGTAGAAGCAGGTACCACGGTTGCCCCTACCTTTTCCAGGCCGTAGTGCAATCCAAAGGCCCCGGTAAACAGACCGTAGCCAAAGCTGACCTGAGCCACATCTTCATCGCTAACCCCGGCGGCCGTAACCATCCGGGCCACTAGCTCGGACCAGGTTTCGATATCATTACGGGTATACCCTACAACCGTGGGTTTGCCAGTGGTTCCAGAGGAAGCATGGAGACGCACCACCTTTTTCATCGGTACGGCAAACATATTAAAGGGATAATTGTCACGTAAGGATGCCTTGGTGGTAAAGGGCAGTTTCGTTATATCGTCTATCCCATTAACATCCTCCGGGCTCACTCCATGCTGGCTAAAGAGTTCTCTGTAATAAGGTACATTTTCATAGACATTCGTTACGGTTTGCCGAAGCCGGGAGGCTTGCAGATTTTGCAATTCCTCCCGGCTGATGGTTTCTAACTGTTCATTCCAGATCATAGCTGTTCCACCTTTTTATTTTTGACGCCCCTTATTCCCGTGGGGAAATCCTTACCAAATACCTGCCTCAGGTGACTTTCTGGCAATGGCTCTGTGACCATACTAACCAGAGGCAATACCACTAAAGGAACCAGCATGGCCAAAACCCCCACCGTAGGAATCAGTCCGGCATCCAGCTTGACGTAGAAGCTAAAGATGATCGAAATGGTTAGCCCCGTAAGGGAAGCAAGCCAAGCCCCTTTGGCCGTGGCCTTCCGCCAATACAGACCGATCACATAGGGGGCCAGAAATGTTCCGGCGATGGTTCCCCAGGAGATAGCCATTAGACTTAATATAATGGTTGGCTTGGCCAGAGCAAGGGTCACGGATAAAGCAATAAATACCAAACAAAAGAACCTCATTAAACCAACTTTCCGTCTATCGGGAAGCTTTGGCGATAGGCCCTGTATAATATCAATGGTTACTGCTGAACTAGACACCAAGACCAAGGATGCCAAGGTGGACATGGATGCAGAAAGCACCAGTAACAAAAGCAAGGTTACTGCCCATTCCGGCATGATGTTCATCAGCATCTGCGGAATCAGCAGATCCGGATTCGGTTTGCCGGTTAGGGCATCCACCGGGACCTTATCAAAAAACAGCCGCGATAAGCTGCCTGTAAAGTAAGCTCCTGTTGTAATTACCAGAGCAAATAGAGTGGATACAATGGTGGCTGGACGAATGGCTGCTTCATCCTTGATAGCGTAAAATTTTTGTACCATTTGGGGTAGGCCCCAGGTACCTAAACTGGTCAAAATGACGAGGGAAGCAATGGGTAACCAGCCTGGCGCCCCCACAGGTGCTACCAGCTTTGGATCTATGGCCTGTAATTTACTTACAACCTGCCCTAAGCCACCAACCTGAGGTGCTCCTAAAACATAGTAAAGCAAGGTAAAAACACCGAAAATCATAACGGTTCCCTGCACCACATCGGTCAGGGCTACCGCTCTATAGCCGCCAGTTACCAGGTACATAGCGGTTAAAACCGCCATGCCAATGGCTGCGAAGGTATAGGAAATGCTAAAAACTTGTTCAAATAGATAGCTTAAGCCCATAAATACCGATGCAGAGTAAGGGATCATAAAGACAAAAATAATCCCGGCAGCAAACATCTTGAAACCGGGTGCCTGGTATCTTGCCTCGAGAAATTGTGGCATTGTTAGTGCATTTAAACGAACCGTCATCTGTCGGGTTCGTTTGGCCAATACCCACCAGGCCAACAAGCTCCCTAAAAGTGTATTGCCCACCACAATCCAAAGAGTAGATAAACCAAAGCCCCAGCCCACCTTACCGGCATAGCCAATAAAAATGACCGCCGAAAAATAGGTTGTGCCAAAGGCAAAGGCTGAAAGCCAAGGCCCAACGGATCTACCCCCTAGAAAAAAATCATTGAGGGTTTTGTTGCCTCTCATGCAAAAAAGCCCAATAAATAAAAGAAACCCTATAAAAAGGGTCAAAAATATCCCTTTCATTCTTCCTTCCTCCCGTTCTACATTTGTGTGCATTCATTCCTACTTCTTTGCTACCCTAATTGCTTTTTCTTACCTACCTACAAAATAACCAAGTAACCAAATAGCTACCTAACTACCTAACCATTCTCCAACCCACTGTCCTACAGAACCAAAATCACCTACCGTCCTACCTACCACCTCCCTAATTAATGCAACATTAGGATATATTTTATATGGTTATGTCATTTTCTGCAATAAGTTATAAGAATCTTTTTTGATTTTTATTTAGCTTTTAGCAATTTCAGCGGTAACGGGCGACCAGAGGCAGCCTACAAGCCCATGGCTCACGACCACTTTTCAGGATAGATAGCTAATGGCTAGTAAAAACCACCGGCTGGTACCGGTGGTTTTGTTAGGAACTAATTAAATATATACTTGTTTGGTTGCATTTATACCATGACGTTTGATAAAGCGACCGATTCTTTTAATGGCTTCGGTTAGGTCTTCCACCGAAGAGGCGTAGGAGCAGCGAACGCAGCCTTCTCCGCCGGGACCAAAGACATCACCCGGTACAACTGCTACCTTTTCTTCCATTAATAGGTTTTCTGCAAATTCAGCGGCAGTTAGACCCGTATCACCTATATAAGGGAAGGCATAGAAGGCACCCCCTGGCTCAAAGCAGGGTAAGCCAATTTCCTTAAAGCCATGCACCACCAAACGACGGCGGCGGTTGTATTGGTCCACCATATTATCCACAGCAGTTTTTCCATTACGCAGTGCCTCTAGGGCGGCATATTGCGCTGTAACAGGTGCACAAAGCATGGTATATTGGTGAATCTTCGTCATGGCGGCAATGAAGTCTTCATGGCCTACCGCATAACCTAACCGCCAGCCAGTCATGGCATAGGCCTTGGAAAAACCGTTTAGGATAATGGTACGGTCCCTCATACCCGGCAGTGAGGCAAAGCAGGTATGTTGGCCATGATAGGTGAGCCTTTCGTATATTTCATCGGCTATTACCAAGAGGTCGTGTTTTTCTACCAACTGGGCAATTTGCAGCAGGGTTTCTTTATCCATAATGGCCCCAGTGGGATTGTTTGGGAAGCACAGAAGCAATACCTTGGATTTAGGTGTAATGGCCGCCTCCAATTTATCGGCAGTTAGTCGGAAGTTATCCTCCATACTGGTGGCCACGGTAACAGGCACTCCACCCGCCAGGGTTGTGCAGGGTATATAGGATACATAGCAGGGTGTGGGTATAATCACTTCATCTCCGGGGCTAATCAAGGTGCGTAAGGCAATATCCAATGCCTCACTAACGCCCACTGTAACCAAAACTTCTTTCCTGGGGTCATAGTGGACCCCCTGACTCCCCATATATTGGACAATTTCTTCCCTTAGCTCCAACAGACCGTGGTTGCTGGTGTAACTGGTTCTGCCCCTGTTTAAAGAGTAGACACAGGATTCCCGGATATGCCAGGGTGTAACAAAGTCGGGTTCACCCACGCCTAGGGATATTACTCCCTCCATCTCCGCAGCTAGATCAAAAAATTTTCTAATGCCGGAGGGTGGTATCATTTTTACCGCTGGGTTAATATAGTCGCTCCACTTGTTACTCAAGGTTGAATCACCAGCCTTTGATCCGTCTCACGATCTTCAAAAATAAAGCCATCCTGCTTGTAGGTTTTTAAGACAAAGTGAGTTGCCGTGCTGAGTACATTTTCGATGGTGGCTAATTTTGTTGCTACGAAAAGGGCTACCTCTTTCATGGTTTTCCCTTCAATAAATACTGCCAAATCATAGGCTCCGGACATGAGATAAACATTTTTAACTTCCGGGAAGCGGTAAATGCGTTCGGCTACGGAGTTAAAGCCAACATCCCGTTGGGGTGTCATCCTTACTTCGATCAGGGCATTTACTCTTTCAACTCCCGCTTTTTCCCAATTGATTAGGGTAAAGTATTTAATAATTGTTTTGTCTGCTTCCAATTTTTCAATAATCATTTTTACTTCTTCTTCTGATCTTCCCGTCATAACCGCTATTTCCTTGGCAGTTAAGCGACTGTTGCATTGTAGTAATCCTAAAATTTCTAACATTTCATGCACCTCCATGTAAAATAAAAAACCCCATCCCTAAAGAAGGGACGGAGTTTATGTTTCCGTGGTACCACCCTAATTGATTACCCCGTTTACTGGGTAACCCACTCGGTCTTCGGTAACGGCGAAGAGAACCGGCAAAGCTTACTTTGAATTTCGGCTAGCTCTCTGGGGTGGCCTAGCAACTCCATTGGCCGGGCTTGCACCTGCCCCGGCTCGCTGCAACAATTAACATTGCTTTCTTCCCCATCATCGATTTTCTTGTAATGTAGATTAAGTGTATCATTCACTTTATACTCTGTCAATTTACATTGTTAAAATTCCATTTTTTTGCTCAATTAATTTTAATACATTATCCGTTTTACCCGTGATGGCGTTTACATAGACCAAATAAGTTTCCCCGTTAATATCCCCGGTAATTTCATAGGAGAATCTTTCTTTCCCATCATCCGTTGGAATAATGGCCAATCTTGTCCTGGTAATTGCCATTCTCTTGTTTACCTTTCCTCTGGCCTCACTGTCACTAATTTTGGGTGCCGGAATATCTCTTTCCTTGTGGGCCATGAGGTACCCCCGGGCGTCAAAGCCAATAATTTGGCCATCGTCCAAAGCCACACTGACTTTTAATTGATCCGGATAGAGTACAACTCCCCGTTCTTGTGGTATAAAATTAAAAATTACGCGATTGTCCTGGGTCTGATGATAAACATTAACAGTATTTTGATAACCCCTTGATTCTAGAAAGTTTAGTGCTTTATCCCTTGCTTGATCAATGGAAAGCTTGGGTGCACCAATCGTTCTACTGTCCATATACCAGACTATTTTACCGCCTTTATCACTGACATTACCTACGATACGTCCGGCTTGGCCGTTCCGGGGGATCAATTCGATGGTATAGCCGGGTATTTTTTCTTTCGTACGACCGGCTACTTGGGCCCGGTAGGATTCATCATCTGGAATATCCACAAATTTTCTGGCTATGTTTCTAGCTTCATCGGCACTTGTCGGTTCGTTTCCTAAACCAACCGGCGCAGCTCTGTCCAGGTGATCTGAAAAGGGACCGTCATAAATGAGGGTCGGAAAGCCTTGCATTTGTTGGTCAATGCTTTGGAAGTTACTAGACCCCCCTGTGGGTGCCCCTTTATCCAACTCTTGCCTTGCTGATTGAGTAATTTCCGCAACAGTAAGTCTGCCGTCAGCTACCTGCCGCTCCATGCTTTGCAAATCCCTGTTTAATTGGGAGGCCTGTCGGTAAAGGCTGTTTAAAATATTAAATTCCTCATCGGCCAGAGACTGTCCACTGGTAATTTTCTTAACTTCCACTCTAGCAAAATCACCAGATTGGGCTAAGAATTTGGCGGTTCGTCCCACTATATCGGAAGTCAGTGGCAATTGGGTAAGATTTTCCCTCGCTCCCTCTGCCTGCAGCCAAATTTCCGAAAAGATTAAAGTGTTATCCGTATCCCCTGCAGTTGCCAATGTTTTACCAAGCAAAACCTCCATGTTTTGCACCCGGTTAATCAAGTTATAGAAAGACATTTGATATCGACTATTAAGGTAGTTCTCTAATACCACTTTATTTTGGTACTCTCTATAGCCCCAAAAACCAGCCACAGCTAAAATCAACAGCCCCACTAGGGCAGGCAAACCCCATCTCTTCATAAGCGTACCCCTTCCTATAATCCAAAGACATGATTTCCAATCTGTGTTACGATTTTACGGGACCAGATCCATTTACTCACTGGTTTATAGGGATTCCAGAAAAATGTTGCACCTCCAGTGGGGTCATACCCAGCTAAAGCGTCCTGGGCGGCCCGAATGGCATCGGCAGTTACTGCCCTATTATACTGGCCGTTAGCTACAGATTCAAAGGCCAAGGGTTGATATATTACGCCAGCCATTGTTTGGGGAAAACTGCTATGCTTCGTCCGATTGAGTATAACCGCACCCACTGCCACTTTTCCAACATAGGGTTCATCCGCAGCTTCTCCCATAATAACCCGGGCTAATAAATTGACATTATGATCATTTCCCACATAAGCAATCGTACCCGATGATTTAACGGTATAGGTAGTCTTCTTTGGGGGCGTGTATAATCCCATGGCACTGAAGGTTTTCTGTCCCACTAAACCATCCGCGGTTAAGCCATGGCGGGCCTGAAATTTCCTTACGGCTGAGGCTGTTTTTCCACTGAAATAACCGTCAACCGGTCCATCATAGTAACCCCAGTCCTTTAACCTCTGCTGCACTGCCCTTACCTTGGTACCACTGCTGCCCCAATATAATACATCATCCTGGGCAAAAGCATATCCTGCGATACTGCCTAAAAAGACAACAGTTAAAAGCCAAATTAAGTATTTTTTCCTAAGTCCCCACTGCATCTATTTCACCCCTACTTTTTTTGTTATTTTTCCTCAGGGCTTGAAAATTATGTGGAGCTCAAAAAGAAAAACTCCGAGAATTTCTAAAAGCACAAGGGAAGCACAAGGGGACGGTTCTTTTGTGTTGTTCTACAGAACAACACAAAAGAACCGTCCCCTTGTGCTCCGAGGATTAATGCAAAGGGCTACCTTTTCCAATCCTTTGCCAATTTTACAAAATACTGAGCCCAGTCGGTTTCAGCCACAGCATGGATGTGATTATAAAGGGCCAGCACATTTTTATAGCGTATCCCATCATACTCACCATTGATTCCGTGACCGCGCAATACCTTAAATGCAAAATTACAATTGGTGGTGTCCACATCAATCACCCGGGAGTTATGAAACTCATGTCCTTTAACGATTTTACCCGTGGGGTAGTAAGGGGTACCGGGCAGCACCTCTAGGTGCATATAACCGTGGCCCTGGGGTTTTTTAATCATTTCTACTTCCAATGGCAGGGCACCGACCATTTCAAAGGATTTGCCTTCCCAATGTATATGCCGACCCAAGTACATGAGCCCACCGCATTCTGCATAGACTGGCAAGCCCTGTTCAATCATTTGCTTTAAATGTTTCCGAAAGGAATGGTTAGCCTGAAGTTCTTGGGCCAAGATTTCCGGGAAGCCCCCGCCTATATAAAGAGCATCAATGGCTGGCAGCATTTGATCTGAAATAGCACTGATTTCAAGCAACTTAGCGCCAGCTTCTACCAATGCCTCAAGGTTTTCCGGATAATAAAAAGAAAAGGACCGATCACGAATTACGCCGATTATTGGTTTATCTCCCCCAGGCGAAGGCTCTAGCCGGTTTAGCCATTTTATCTCTACGGGTTTGCTAATAGGCTGTTCTTCCTCCAGCTCGGGCCAATGCCTGGTCATTTTAATAATACCGTCTATATCCAAGTATTGGGCTGCAGCAGTACCAATTTTTTGTACGGCTTCCATCAAGGCATCGTTTTCTCCCGCAGGGATTAGGCCCAGGTGTCGGTCCGGGATGGAAAATTGCTCTCCCTTCGGCATAACACCCAACACGGGCACACTACAATATTTTTCAATAGATGATTTAAGCATTTTTTCATGGCGACTCCGGGCCACTTGATTTAATATTACCCCACCCACTTTGACATCCGGATCAAAGTGAGCAAAACCATTCACCATGGCCGCCACACTACGAGTCATTCTCGTACAATTAATTACTAGCAGCACAGGTGCTTGGACAATCTTAGCGAGTTCACCTGCACTACCGCTGCCCTCAACATCAACTCCATCGAAAAGGCCCATAGCCCCCTCAATAATGGCCAAGTCGGACCCTTGGGCGTGCTTTATAAAATTTCGCCGGATGGCATTTCTCTCCATCAAGTAGCTATCTAAATTACGGCAGGTAGAACCGGCAACCTTTGTTAACCAACTGGGATCAATAAAATCCGGCCCCTTTTTAAAGGGTTGCACCTTAAGACCCCTAGCGGTTAGCGCGGCAATCAAGCCCACCGTAATTGTTGTTTTCCCCGACCGTCCCTGGGGTGCCCCAACCAACAGGCGCGGAATTTTGTATATATGAGACAACGTATCACCTCGTTTTAGCTGTTAGCCTTTAGCTATTATACTTTCATCGTTTAATGAACCACACCAGCAAAGAACGAAAATCTCAGGATGGACTGCCCCTGTCTCTCATGATATCCCTCTTGGCAGGGGATATCAGCAAAACTTAGGGAAAAGCTTGATCCTGTCTGGTATAGCTATAGAGTTTCTCTATCCATGTTTTTTATTCTCTATTCGCCGCCAATAACCTACAAGATATTTTAAAATTTTAATAGCCACCGGCTTATGGCGAATAGCTAATGGCTAAAGACTAATCGCTAAAAGGAAACACCCCCACCTGGGGAGATCCAAGTGAGGGCGTATACATTTTGCTTATTCTTATACGCAACCGGTGGGCTTGGGAAGGCCAGCCAGTTTACAAGCACCCTTAGCAGGGCCGGTGGGGAACAGTTCGTAAAGACCTTTTAGGCTGTAGCCGGTGTCTTTACACAGCTTACGAACCATGGGAGCAATACCGAATTGGAAGAAGTAGTCACGCAGGTACTTGATTACTTTCCAGTGATCTTCGGTTAGCTCATCGATACCTTCTTCTTTGCAAAAGTATCTAGCAACGTCTTCTGCCCAGGTGTCGGGGTTTAATAAGAAACCATCCTCATCAACTTCATATTGCTGGCCGTTTACTTCGATAAATGCCATCTAAAAGCGCACCTCCAGGAGTTTTTTTTATTAGCACCGCTTATGCGGAACTTTTATACCAGTTTATATTATATACTCTTTATGATATTTTTTGTAGTAGTACAAGCACATATTTTTTAGAAAAAACATATTGTAATATTTTAATATGTTTTTTTACTCATTAATAGGCGGATATAACGCTAATCCTACCAAGTCAATCAGACCTTTAACTTCTACACCTAGCTTGTGTTCTTTAACCATGGGGTAAAGTTGTGCTTTACAAATGGAGCAGGGAGCACATAGAATGCCGTCGCCATCTTTATCAACGCCAGTTTCACGTACTTGCTCTGCTTTCTTGGCAGAGAACTTGATACGCAGATCGTACATTTCTGGATCGTCGAACAGAATGGCAGAACCACCGCCGCAGCAGAAGTTGCGCTCACGGTTTGGCGTCATTTCAACAAAGTTAGAAACAGAAGCATTCATAACCACACGCAAGGTATCACTCATATTACAAGCTCTACCAAAGTTACAGGGGTCGTGTAAAGTAACCGGCCTGGTAACAACATCTTTATTCAGCTTAAGGGCACCCTTTTCGATGTAGTAACGTACTTCATCATGCAGGTGCACAATGGGAATACGACCAGGACGATCTAACATGCCGGGGAGATACATTTTGCCGGCACGCCAACCGTGACCGCACTCACCCCAAACAACCTTTTTGCAACCATATTTTAAAGCTTCATCAATGATGCGCATAGAGTTTGCACGTAAGGTATGGCGCTGGTCAAACAGCAAACCAAAGTTACCTGCCTCGGCAATCTCACTGCTGATGGTCCAGTTAGCGCCCAGGTAATGGAAGAACTTGGCTACGCCTGTCATCGTGTTAGGATTCAACATAAAGTCCGCAGATGAAGGAATATACAGAATGTCTGCATTCTGATCTATGGGCATCTTCATGTCCACACCCGTTTCATCCACTATGTCTTCACACAGGAACTCACAAGTATCAACCAACCCACCCTTAGGTATGCCCGTATGGTTGCCAGTCTTCTTCATAGCCGCACCAACCGATGCCTGGAGTTTGGGTACCATACCCAGCCAGTGCAGAAGCTGACGACCAGCCATGGTTACTTCACAGGTATCTAAACCAAAGGGACAAACTAGAGCACAACGACGGCACTCATTGCACTGGTAGTAGTAAGAGTACATTTTCTCTAGATCTTCCAGTTCCAAGTCCTTAGCACCGATGAACTTAGGAAAAAACTTACCCTCCGGAGTAAAATAGCGCTTATAAACTTTGCGCATTAAATCTGCACGGTTGGTCGGAATGTTGTAAGGATCCCTCGTACCAAGGTATGTGTGGCAGTTCTCTGCACAGGCACCACACTTGGTACAGGATTCAAAGGTAATCATTAGAGACCGAAACTTTTGACCTAATTCATTTAGGTGCTTAATGGCTTCTTCAACCTTTCGGTCATCCGGCACGGGATTGATATCAATCTTCAACATGTCCGCTGCGCTGGCTTTGACCGGTTGCTTTAAACCAGTTTCAGTTAATGGCATTTACTGCACCCCCCCTGAAGTGGATTGACCGCTGGAAGCGGCATGACCGGAACCACCTACTGGAATGCCGGGTAAACCAGGTGCTGGTTCAACAAGGGGACGGGTAAGAATCCACCGATGAGCAAACATGCCTGGAATATGCAAAAGTTTGCTAAAGGGAAGAATCATCGCTAAAATTTGAACCAACAATAAGTGAATTACAAATAATGGCTTGTGCATAACTTCCATGTCCGGTGTTATTGCCGAAAAGGTTAAGAGTTTTACTACATAATCACGAGCTGGTTCATAGTGCATGCCCCATTCGGGAACAAAGCGCATGATGTCACCCACTGTTACAATGGCAATCAATAGTATCAAGTGAGCATAGTCGCTGGGAGCAGATATCTGTCTTACTTCATTAATAGCCATTCTGCGATACAGTAAGTAGAACAGGCCCAATAACACTAAAATACCAAAGGATGTGCCCAGTAAATCGGATAGATATTCACTGAGTTCCGCAGAAGTCAGTCCAATGTAGTGAAATTGCAAGCCCAGTGTCCCAATACCTACAAGGTGTCCGCCCAAAACTGAAAAAAGAGCAACGTGCATAATCCATGCACCACTCCATAGAGCCTTATCGGCCTGAAACAGACTGCGGAAAAATACTGCTTCCGTAGCAATGTTTACCACAGCACCCGTTTGAGTAGTTGGTGCAGGGGTAGTCAGGGTAATGTTGTGAACAATGCGGCCATTGGCCCATCTGCCAATTCTGTAAAGAAGCCCAATTACTAATACCGCAATAGAAATATAAGGAAGAATCTGTAGGATGAAATAGGTCACTGCTACACCTCCTTTAAAATTTAAAACAAAGCATAATATTTTCTAATTAGTCAGCTCAACAAAAAAAAATTTAGTATTATGTCTCCACGTCCATAACGCCAGTTCCCTGCCCAGAACAAGCACCCCTATTAACGATCATGCTTACAACTCTTGAAGTAAACAAGCTTCGTTCGGACAAGTAACAACACAGGTTTCACAACCCATGCAATCGGTTTCTGCCCCAGTTACTTCTGCTTTACCATCAACCATGCCCAGAATACCTGCAGGACAAGCATCAATACATTCGCCACAACCTTCACACTTGTCGGAATTAATTGAAATTACATACATTCCACAACCCTCCTTCAGTAAATATTTAAGTCCATTGGGAGTGGGCTAGGGTATGGCATATATACCTTATGAGGGCATAACTCCCCTCAATATGAGGGTAATAATAAGCCTATTCGGTGTAACTTAAATTATTCCTTCTTAAATTGACAGATTTTTTGTTAAAATGTCATACAAATCAGCCTGTACATATTTCCCTCATAGACTATACCATTAAAAAGACGATTACGTAAAGATGCTCTTACTGTCTCACAGCGAAAGTTTCACCACCTTTACTTATTTTACTTCAATTACTCTTCATAATCAAAGATAATATTCCTAATCACAATTTATTCCAGATTTTCCCCTGATATTTCTTGTTTTAGTTATATTTATTTTTTAGTAGGATTTTTCTTATGATTGGAGAAAATAAACATGTGGAGGTGAAAATTATGTCAGTTTATGAAATGGCCATCGAGTTGGGTAAAAAGTTATCCACCACCGAAGAATATCAGGGAGTATTGGTTACACAAAAAGCAGTGGCTATGGACAAAGAAGCTCGCGCCTTGGTTAAGGAATTTCAAAGTTTGCAGCAATCCTATCAGCGGATGCAAATGATGGGTCACCAGCTTACCGAGGAAAATATAGCAACTTTGGAAGAACTGGAGAAAAAGGCCACGGCCAATCCTTTGGTAAAAGAATATTTAGGCGCCCAAGCCCTATTCTATGAAGTGGTCAACGAAGTTAACGGAAAAATCCAAGAAGGTCTCAAGGGTATTCCGGAAGATACCCCCGCCCAAGACAGCTGCAGTTGCTCTTCGAATGAGAGCGGTGCCTGTGGCGGTTCTTGCTCCGGCTGCTAAGATGCTAATAGGGGAGTGTCGCAGACATCAACGGTGTCTGGGGACACTCCCTTTAATCTTTACTTTTTATAATCAGCAGCAGGCCCTCTTCAACTTCTATTTTGCCCCTAGCTTCCTGTAACACATTGCTAATCCCCAGGGAATGACCAAGGTTCAAGGTTGCATTTGCCAAAGGGTATTGAAACCCACTAAGGTTAATGCCTGTAACCTGCATCGTTAAAGGTAATAGCGAAACTTGTGGAAAGCCATCCTGCTGGACCGTTATCTGATCATTCATCAGCATTATTTGATTTTTTTCCCCAACAATCTGGCAGGGCACACCTTGTTGTAAACCCTTAGCCAGCAAATGCACATTGGCCAAACTGTGGTCAAAACGGTCCCCCAGCGCACCAAACAGAATGATCTCCCTGGGTTTTTGCTGTAAAGCCCAGTTAAACGCTATTTCTGTATCTGTCTCATTTTTCATTACAGGGTCACAAGACATGAAATTCTTTGACTGCTGCTTAATGCTGGCCAATTCTCTTGGGGTGACCGAATCAAAATCACCCATGGCCAAATCCGGAACAATACCATTTTGGATTAGATAATAGGCTCCTCGATCAACCCCTAAAATAAAATCCCCTGTTGCCACCTGCGCCAGTGCCCAGGCCCCAAGATTACCCCCGGAAAATATTAATATTCTGCCTTTTGTCATCATTCTCACTCCTTTTAGCGAATGGCAGGGTATGAAGAAATCATAAAGATACGGTTTTTTCCGTACTATCCCTCGAGAAAGCCGTAAATCTTTTCTTTTATTTTTGTGAAGGCACCGTCGGTGGCAATACGTGGTCGACGGGGTCTCGGTAAGTCCACGGATATTTCAGCCTGTATCCTGCCTGGCCTAGATGAAAGAAGATAAATCCGATCTGAAAGAAGAATCGCTTCATCTATATCATGGGTAACAAATAATACCGAGTGTTTAAAATGTTGCCAAATATCCAAGAGCCATTGCTGCATTTGAACTTTTGTCAGGGCATCTAATTTCCCAAAGGGTTCGTCTAACAGCATAACATCTTTATGGCATAGATAGGTTCTTAACAGGGCTGCCCGCTGCCTCATCCCCCCCGAGAGCATATCTGGGTAGCTTTGGCTAAAGTTTGCCAGCCCAAAAAGGGGCAAAAATTCCTGGGCCTGTTGACGCGCCTTCTCTGTGGGGATTCCCTGTAACTGTAAGGGAATCATCACATTATCCAAAACAGTCCGCCAGGGAAACAGCAAATCATTTTGAGGCATATAACTAACAAATCCCCGTTTCCCCAGTATCGAATGCTCTCCTAATAGAATATCCCCTTGGTCCGGTCCAATAAGACCTGCCACTAAATCCAGCAGGGTGCTTTTGCCACAACCACTGGGTCCGAGTAGACTTACAAACTCTCCAGACCGCACCGTAAGGGAAACACTTTCTAGCGCAACTATTTGCTGCTGTTTATTTTGGTTAAAACTCTTACTTATGGCTCTCACCTGCAGCACCTGGCTGGACATCCTTTTCACCCCCTTGGTACGTTTTTAGCTTTTTACTGGGGTAGAAATTCGTTCGTAAAGGCTTCCTGGGCATTTATATTCTGTTCAATTAAGCCTCGTTCAAACATCCAGTTGGCATAACGCGCCCATACCTCTTCCTTTTGCTCTCCCCAGCGCGGGGCATCTTCCTGATATCTTTGACTTAGCCAGGCCTGGCTGTCTTTTACCAATTCTGGGTTTAGTTCGGGTGCATTCTTTAACAATATCTCCGCGGCCTGGTCAGGGTTTTCGATGCTCCACTGGTAACCCTTGGCAGTAGCAGTCATAAATTCCCTTACCAAATCCTGTTGTTCGGAGATATGTTTTTCATTGGTAACAATTAATGGTGTATAGTAATCTAGGGCTGGGTCTAACTCTTTAAGCATGATTAGGTTTAATTCCATTCCTCTTCTTTTTGCTTCTATACCATCCCAACCATAATAAATCCATTCAAAATCCGCATCCCGTCCAATGGAATTAAAGAAATCCGTGGCACCCAGGGTAACGTTTTGTACCTTATCCGATGCAACCCCCGCCTTTTCCATGACAGCTTTAAGCACCGCCTCTTCCATCGGGGAACCCCAACCACCATAGCGTTTACCCACAAAATCCTGAGGGGATGATATTTGGGCTTCTTTTAATGAAGCAAAGGCCGAGGTGTTGTGTTGAATCACTGCGGCTAAAGACACCAATGGAATACCAGTTGACCTAGCCTGGGTCACACTTTCTTGGTAGCTGACCCCAAAATCCGCCTTTCCGGCAGCCACCAGTTGATCCGTCGTACTGCCCTCGCCAGGCTGAATAATTTCTACTGCCAGACCCCTTTCCTTAAAATAACCTTTGTCCTTGGCTACATAGAGACCCGTGTGGTTGGTATTGGGAAACCAGTCTAGCATAACGGTTACTTTTTTCATTTCTGCCTGCTTACCCTGCTCCGGTGCAGCCTTTTTCTCCTGCGTGCAACCAGTAAATAACAACATCAGGCAGGCTAGTAAGCAGATAAGCTTTCCGTTTCTACGAATCATAGCAATTTCTCCTTTCCTTAACTAAATAGCATATAGCCATCCGCTTTTTGGCATGATTTCCTTAGGGATCACTCTTGCACCACGGCTAAATGGTTTCTTTTTTCCTGTAATACCAAGGCATGGTTAAGCGGGCAACTCCTTCGATGATTAGGTAGATCGCTAAACTAAGACAGGTAATGACAAGAATGGCCGCAAAAACGCGGTCTGTTAAATAGGACTGGGAGGAGCGGGTCATAAAAATCCCTAGTCCCTTTGTAGCCCCTAGCCATTCACCAATTACAGCCCCCATGACACTATAGGTCCCAGCGATACGCAGTCCGGAAAAAAAGAAAGGTAGTGCCGCGGGGAGCTTGACCATGGTAAAAATCCTCCCTGGGCCTGCCCCCATGGCGGATAATAGGCGAATCATCTCCCGGTCTACCAGCCGATAGCCATCGGCCAAATTAATGGTGATGGGAAAGAAGCAGACCAAGGCCACCACAAGCACTTTGGGCAGCAAACCATATCCAAACCAGATAATTAACAGCGGTGCCACTGCAATAATCGGAATGGTCTGGGAGACGATTAATAGCGGGTAAATAGCCTTTCGTAAGGACTGAGACCATTCAATGGCTGTGGCCAGAGCAATACCGATCACAACCGCTATGCCCAAACCCAGAGTTGTCTCATAGATGGTCTGTATACTGTGCTGCCAAAGAAGTTCCCTCGCCTGCCATAAAGCTCCTATAATTTGACTTGGACCGGGTAAAATCCACGGCTTTACTTGGCTAAGGTGTACTGCAATTTCCCACAGGACCAACAGGGACAGCAGGGTAAACCCAGGCAAAAAAATGGCGGCGAAGTCCCTTTTATCGGTATTTAGCGATCTTCTCATCAATGGTTACTACTCCTTCGGGACGATAGTGAATCTTTATGTAGGTCATCACTTCCGAGGCCCCCGCGGTTATGCAAGCTTCCTGTGCCCTTTTAACAAGCTCAATCAGTTTATCCATTTCCCCTTCCATTACGGTTTCCATCGGACCAACTTCATATTTAACCCCGGCTTGCTGCACAACCTCAATGGCCTTATCAACAATTTCATAACTGTTATCGCCTTTGGTTTGGGGAATTACCTGGAATCCTAAATTTACAATGGGCATGTTTTTACCTCCTTGACTAAATATTCTTATTAGAAAAAATTGGCTTGCGCCAAAGCGGAAGCCAATTTTTCTCTTATACATATCGGAAATTTTTATACTTTCCGATATGCCAAATAAAATAAGCTACCCCGGAAGGGTAGCTTTCATGCGCATAAGAATAGTTCCTGTCCCTCCGCTGGCATTACCCAGATCAGGTTTAACGGGTCGATACCTCTGTACCCTCTCAGCCAGTCACCCCCAGCTCCCCGAGCATATTTACTTGTGTTTTACTATATCAGTATTATCTTGATTTGTAAATGGACTTGATAGATGATAGGTCAGATAATAGCCATCAGCCTTCCGCTTTTTTGCACGCTTTACTTTGGGGTCTTTATGGCCCTAGGCCATGAGCTAAAACCCTTAAGAAAGACATGCACAAAAAGCTGACGACTGATGGCTAAAAATACTACTTATTTAGGTCTTCTATTGAATTAACATCCATATAAGACGGAACAACCAATCCGATTCTTGTTCCTTCCATATTAGGCCCCAGGTCTTCAAATTGGCCTTCGAATTCATTGTAGTAATCGGCGTGGGTAGCGGGTAGCCAAGCGGCAACAATGGCGTCTGCATCACCGGAAGCTAATCCAGCCCACATGGGACCAGCTTCCACTTGACTTAGTTCCACATCATAGCCGAGTTTTTCCAAGGCAATGGCCACAACATTGGCACTGGCAATCTCAGAGTCCCAAGCAACGTAGGCTAGGTTTATTTTGTCCCCTTGTACCGGCTCGATTCCCTCCAGCCATTGGTTTACTTTTTCTTCATTGTTTTTCATCCATTCAGCAGCTGCTTCTTGCTCAGGCTGGCCTTCCATGACAGCCACCATCACTGTTGCCATGTCCTCTGGCAGCCAATTGAATTTGTCTAATAACTGGTAGGCACTGGGATGATCCTCTTTAAATCCAGTGCGAACGATAGAATGAATAAACTCATCATCCCCATAGATCTTTTTGGGGTCTTCCAGGTATTTGAGGTCATATTTGGCAAATTTCCAGTGGGGTGTCCAACCAGTTATAATAATGGGTTCTTTCTTCTCATAGGCCTTCGTTAAGGCCGCTGTCATAGCTGCGCCAGAACCCTCCACAAGTTCCCAATCCTTTAGTTCATATTCCTGCAATGCCTTTTCCGTGGCCTTCATTATCCCTGCCCCTGGGTCAATGCCGATAATTTTGTAATCTACTTGCTCTCCTACACTTCCCGACTGTTTGGTTTCCGTATTTGTACCGCCACAGCCTACCATCAGTAATGAGATCATTAAACCAACTACTAGTAAAACCCATCCTTTTCTCTTCAAATCCGTTCCTCCTTATATTTGTTTTCGGCCAATATTTTGCGTCATTCTATCAAGGATAATAGCAAGAATGACAATGGCTAAACCAGCTTCGAAACCTGCCCCAATCTTAATTTGAGTTACCGCCCGATAGACATCGGCGCCCAGTCCCTTGGCCCCAATCATTGAAGCAATAACCACCATAGACAAAGCCAACATGATACACTGATTAATGCCTGCCATTATTGTAGGCTTGGCCAACGGAAGCTGTACCTTTAACAGTTTTTGCATGGGCGTAGACCCAAAGGCATCCGCTGCCTCCACCAATTCTTTGGGTACCTGCCGGATACCCAGGTTCGTCAAACGGATGGTGGGTGGCATGGCAAAAATCACCGATGCAATGACTCCCGGTACTTTTCCTAAACCGAAGAAAAAGATAGCTGGAATCAGGTAAACAAAGGCAGGCATGGTCTGCATAAAATCGAGGGTAGGCATGACCACATCCCTCACTGTGTCCTTTCCGGCACATAAAATGCCAGTGGGAATACCGATAATAACCGATATCAGTGCCGCTGTCAGAACCAAAGCCAAGGTTATCATGGTGTTTTCCCAATAACCTAGGTTATGCACCAAAAACAATCCCAGCAGTGTAAAGAGTGCGATAGATTTCTTGCTGAATTTCCAAGCCAATAGTGTTAAACCAATAATTAAAGCCCAGGCAGGAATGACTGTAAAAATAAAAGCAAAAAAATCAACCCAACCACTTATTACTGTGGAAATCAGGTCGAAAAAACCTCCTAGGTGATCATCCAAATAGCCCACAAATTTTTCTATCCACTTGTCAACAGGTATCTTAGGAAATAAGTTTGCCAAACCGCACAACCCCTTCCTTGACCTCTAATTCATTGTCAGCAGCTTGGTTTACCTTACCCGCAAGACCGCCTAATACTGCTCCTCTCACAATCACGCCTAGTAAACGGTGTTGTTCATTTACCACCGCAAGTGGTATAGGGGTAAAGGCAATTAGGTCAAATAGTTCGTTCAAGCGATTCTCCGGCGAAACGATCGGCACTTCTTTTTGCATAGCCTGTTCTAAGGTTAGGCCTTCCTGATTCGCTTTGGCAACTGCATCTGCTGTCACAATACCCAATAGGGTCTTTTTCTTGTCTACAACATAGAGGCTGGATACGCCGCGATCCCTCATTAGTTGTAACGCAACCCGAGGTCCACGATCTAAGGTGATGGTCTCCGGTCTCTTCATCACATGCTCAGCTGTAAGTACCTTGGACATATCTACATCCTGAACGAATTTTTCCACATATTCATCGGCTGGATTCGTTAGTATTTCTTCCGGTGTGCCCACTTGGACAATCCGGCCATCCTTCATCAGGGCGATTCGATCTCCAATTTTCAAGGCTTCATCCAGGTCATGGGTAATAAAGATAATGGTTTTCTGCATGTTGGATTGCAGCTCAATTAGTTCATCCTGCATATCCTTACGAATTAAAGGGTCCAAAGCACTGAAGGCCTCATCCATCAGCAATACATCCGGATCGTTGGCCAATGCCCGGGCCAGGCCGACCCTTTGCTGCATACCCCCGCTTAACTGATCAGGATAGCTGGTTTCCCAGCCCTTCAAACCTACCATAGCCAGAGCTTGAAGTGCCTTTTGGCGACGCTTAGCCACTTCTACACCCTGTACCTCCAAGCCATATTCTACATTTTCAGCAACTGTTCGATGGGGAAAGAGGGCGAATCGCTGAAAAACCATGCTTAATTTTTTTCTCCTAACTTCACGAAGCTGTTCCATGTTCATGGTCGCAATATTTTTTCCATCAATTTCAATTGTTCCACTGGTTGGTTCTATGAGACGATTCAGCAACCGTACCAAAGTTGATTTCCCGCTGCCGGATAATCCCATAATGACGAAAATCTCTCCCGCCTGGACCTGGAAATTGGCTTGGTTTACACCCACGGTCAAACCAGTTTCCTCTAATATCTTCTGCTTGGACCAGCCTTTTTTTAAAAGTTCTATCGCCTTATCCGGTTTTGGGCCAAAAACCTTCGTCAAATTTTGCACTTTAATTTTTGCCACACTTCCACCTCAATTTACTCAATTAGTAAACTTCTAAATATATTGTATAACCCAAAACATTTTTGCACAAAAATGGTATCGCCTTGTATCTGTCTATAATTTACGTAAAGTTTAAACTTTACATTGGCATGGTTCCGTATGCTCAGTTTTTCATTTTTATTCTTATAACATTCTTTCTTTACATTTAGCAATATAAACAGTAAAATGTTTAACAGTAATTCTCAGGAGGTCTTTCCCCCCATGGAAAAAACAAGTCAGAGCAACAAAGTAATGCCTTACGAGCAAGTCATTAGTAGGGCGAGGGATCGCGTGGTTGACGCTTTAGCTCGGAATATTGATTTATATGGCATCACCCTGTCCATTGGTCATTTATATGGAACCCTCCTCTTTCAAGATAAACCCATGACCCTGGATCAGATGGGCGAAGCCTTGGGTATGAGCAAAACCAGCATGAGCACTGGTGTCAGAACCCTTTTAGACTTAAATATGGTTAACAAAGTTTGGATGAAGGGTACTCGTAAGGATCATTATGAGATTGAACCGGACTGGTATCAAAATTTTATTGACTATTTTTCCATCAGGTGGCGTAAGGGCATTGACGATAACACCCAATCCCTTCGTAAATCCTTACAGGAATTAATCTGTCTGCAAAACAAAGAGGATTTACCGGAACCCTTACGGGAAATGGTAGAAAAGGATATTGAAAAAATCCAAAATGCCTTGGAATATTACGATTGGGTCAATCGCTTGATCGATACCTTTGAAAGTCACGAAATATTTAAGTATGTACCAAAAAACGAAGGAGCCGAATAGGCTCCTTCGTTTTTTGCTTTTAGCTTTAGTTAACAGCTAACAGAGGACAGATCCTTAAAAAGAACCTGTCCCCTTTGATTAATTAAGCACTTTCAACTGTATTATTTTTTTTAGCCTTTACCTTCTGAATAAATACCGCACATAATAATATACCAAAACCTACGATATCGGTAACAAGATTCGGATCAATCATTAGTAAACCACCAACGAAGAATAGCACCCGTTCTATGCGACCCGCACGGGTAATGAGGTAACCTGCCAGAGCTGCGGCAATGGCCGTCATGCCAGTGAGGGAGGTTACGATCATCATTAACACCTTGGGTAAAGTGGTGTCGATTAATAAAAGCGCTGGTGACATGACAAAGATATAAGGTATCAGGAACGCTGCAATGGCCAGCTTGGAGGCGTTTACCCCGGTCTTCATGGGGTCACCGCCCGCAATTCCGGCACCTGCAAAGGCAGCCAGGGCCACCGGCGGTGTAACGTCAGCAATAATACCGAAATAAAAGACAAACATATGGGCCGCCAGCATTGGCACACCCAGCTGGATAAGGGCAGGTGCAGCAATGGTTGAAGTAATTACATAGTTGGCGGTGGTAGGTACACCCATGCCTAATATAATCGATGTAATCATGGTAAAGAAAAGTGTGGGTAATAATTGACCCTGGGCCAGATCAATCAGGGCAGAACCTAATTTTAGCCCCAGACCCGTCTTGGTAACCACACCAATAATAATACCAGCCGTAGCACAGGCAATAATCACACCCAAGGCAGATCTAGCACCTTCCTCCAGCCCCTTGAGTATATCTACCAGGGAGATACGGGTAGACTTGCGCAGCATGGAACAGCCAATGGATAAAACAATGGCTGCCAGGGCCGCACGCATGGGAGTATAGCCGCTTACTAGCAGGCCAACAATAACCACTAAGGGTATCGCTAAATGTCCCCGCTCTTTTAGAATAAGACCTACCTTAGGCAGCTGATCCCGGGGAATGCCCTTTAGTCCGGTTTTTTTAGCTTCCAGGTGCACCCCAATCCAAATACCGGTAAAGTATAAAATAGCTGGTATGGCAGCGGCTTTTACAATTTCGATATAGGGTGTGGCGGTAAATTCCGCCATCAAGAAAGCCGCAGCACCCATAATGGGCGGCATTAATTGACCCCCAGTGGAGGCCGCTGCTTCTACGGCGCCGGCAAATTCACGCTTATAGCCAAGCTTTTTCATCATCGGAATGGTAAAACTGCCGGTTCCGGCAACGTTTCCTACGGAGCTACCTGATACCGTGCCCATTAATCCACTGGAAAGCACTGCCACCTTAGCAGGGCCACCACTGGCCCAACCGGCAATGGCGTTGGCCAGGTCAATAAAGAACTTGCCTAAACCGGTCTTTTCCAGGTAAGCACCAAATAAAATAAACAGAAAAATAAAGGTCGACGAAACCCCTAAGGGAATACCAAAGATCCCCTCCGTTGTATAGTATAAGTGACCCACCAGTCCACGGATGCTTGTTCCCTGGTGAGCAAAGGCCCCAGGAAGATATGGACCGGCAAAGGCATAGCTCAGGAACAGCAATGCCACGGTAACAATGGGCCAGCCCACGACCCGGCGGGCTGCCTCGATCACGAAAAGGATACCTAAGCCACCTATAATCATGTCGGTGGACGTCACAATGCCCGCACGCATTACCAATTCCTTGTAGTTTATCAAGATATACATGGGTGTGGCCACTGCCGCCACAGCCAACAGTGCGTCAAACCAATGTAATTTACTACGGGACCAACTTTTCCTGGCAGGATACAATAAATAGACTAGGGCTAAGCCAAAGGATAAGTGAACAGCCCTTTGCAATTGGGCATCTAAAACCCCGAAATAGGCAGTATATAATTGGAAAACCGAGAAGCTCATGGCCAGTAGCATTATCGCAATTCCCATGGGGCCCCTAAAACGCCTAAAGTCTGACTCTTTATCATACTTGGCCATAAATTCGTCTAAGTTTACATTGCTTTCTGGTTTTACATGATGATCTGTCAAGTTTTACCTCCTTCCAAATATAATGCCAAAACTTTGGCAGGTGTCAGGGTTTTTACTTTTAATGTAATCAATGAGCCGGCTTTGAAATAATCCTTAAAATTGTACCTTTCTCCCCGATAAATCAATGTCGGTTCGGTAAAGGGTACAACCCCGAAATCCAGTTGTGCAAAGCGTCGGTTCTGACCTTTAAGGATAAACAGGCCATTGCGATTTTCTAATTCACCTTCTCCCTCTAAAAACGGGGTCCCTACTCCGTAGGATTTAAATGTTGTGGATGTGAGCAACAAAGAATGGCCCGGCGCAAGAAGGAAGTTTTCTTGCACCGGGGTTTTAAGAACCGAATGAAGATATTCATAAGTAAAGGTCTTACCGAATATCATGGGCACTACGATAACAGGTTGACCCTGCTGCTGGGATACCAGCAATGTGGGCAAAGGAATGAAAAACACCGCTAGTAGAATCGATAGCAGCAGGCTAAAAATAAATATTTTGAAACGCTGCATTTTTCTTGTTTTCATGGATTAAAAAATCCTTTGTTATTCGTTATAGAATTTTTCAGCTCCGGGGTGCATCGGGATGGAAACGCCATCCTTGGCAGATTCCTTGCTAATATATTGACCCACTGCGTGGGCAGCTTTTAATTGGTCAAGGTTCGTAAAGATTGCTTTCGTAATATCATAGGCAGTTTGCTCATCCATTTTGTCGCTGACCACAAGCATAGCCTTGGCGCCAACGGTTGCAATGTCTGCACCTTGCTTATAGGCATCGGCAGGAATTACTACCTTGGTATAGAAGGGGTATTTTTTGATCATGCCTTCAACTTTATCATCTTCAATGGGTATCATGACAACTTTATGCTGGGCGGCAATGTCTTGTACCGCAGCGGTGGGTACACCGGCAACCAGAAAAGCTGCATCAATGTTGCCGTCCTTTAAGCCGTTGGCAGCTTCGGCAAAGGACAGGTATTGGGGATTGATATCCTCAAAGGTCAGACCATAGGCTTCTAATACGTGACGGGAGTTGCCGGTGACACTGCTTCCGGCAGCGCCTACAGCAACCTTTTTGCCCTTAAGGTCGGCAACACTCTTAATACCGGTTTTTTCAATGGTTACTAATTGAACCGTTTCAGGATAAATGGTGGCCAGGCATTTTAAACCATCTACTTTTTCCTGAAACATTTCAGTACCCGTGCTGGCATAATAGGCAATGTCATTTTGAATAAAGGCAATTTGTACGCTGCCTTGGGTTAACATGTTAACGTTGGCTACGGAAGCACCCGTGGATTGGGCAGTGGCGTTAGCACCGGGAATATTTTTGTTAATGATTTCGGCAAGGGTCCCACCCAGGGGATAATACACACCAGCAGTTCCACCTGTAGCGATATTAAAGAATTTTTTCTCGGCAGCTTGGTCATTGGCTTTTTTGTCATCGCTTGATCCGCCGCAGCCAGTGATCACCACTGACAGCATAGCAACTGCTGCCAGTAATGCAATAATACGTTTTTTCATCTGTATTGACGACTCCTCTCTCTTAATTAATTGATTAGCGTGTGTTTTTCAGCTTCCCTCCCTGTAATATAGTTTAAAATAATTGTTTTCAAAAAAACTCCCTCAGTTGCTGTCCTAATATGTCTAGTGATTTATACATAATATATTTTCTATTTGTATTAAAAAATCCTTCTTGAAAAATATAGTTGATTCGTCCGTCTTTATTGTAAAAATATATAAAGCCTACAGACAGATAGCATTTTTTATCTGTCTGTAGGCTTCATTGCCTTAGGCTTGTTCAATTAGTTTGATTATAAATGAAAACCCAAAAAATATCTACTGCTATATACAAAAAACTAAAGGAACTTATTTCAAGCTTTCCGGGTTTAATCCCTGCAGCTCAGGCAAGATAAAAATTCCGTCCTTGCGCACAAGTCTATCATCAAAATAGATTTCGCCGCCGCCGAACTCGGGGGTTTGAATATAGACAAGATCCCAGTGAATGGCGGATTTATTTCCATTAAAACACTGATCATAGGCACTCCCCGGTGTGAAGTGGATGGAGCCGGCAATTTTTTCATCAAACAAGGTATCCTTCATGGGTTTTGTAATATAGGGATTAACCCCCAGAGCAAATTCCCCTATATATCTGGCACCTTCATCGGTATCAAAGACTTTGTTAATTCGTTCGGTATGATTGGCCGTAGCTTTGATAATCTTACCGGCCTCAAATTCCAGCCGGATATTCTCATAGGTAACACCCTGATAAACAGCCGGGGTGTTATAGGTAATGCAGCCATTTACGGACTGCCGCTCGGGTGCCGTATAAACCTCCCCATCGGGGATATTTCTCCTGCCAGCACATTTAATACCTGGCAATGATTTAATGGAAAAACTCAAATCCGTTCCTTGACCCACAATCCTTACCCGGTCGGTTTTTTCCAAAAGCTCTACCAAGGGGTCCATGGCCCGGTCCATCCTAGAGTAATCCAGGTTACATACCTGGAAGTAAAAATCCTCAAAGGCTTCGGTACTGGTATTGGCAAGTTGGGACATGGCTGGGGAAGGATACCGCAGCACCACCCACTTTGTCTTAGCCACCCGAATATCACCATGCACTTTATTCCAATAATGTTTAAAATATAATTCCATCTTTTCTGGGGGCACATCCGCTAACTCCGAAGCATTGTCCCCGGAACGTATCCCAATATAGGCATCCATTTGCTTCATTCTAGCAGCTTCGTATTCTGCCAAGGCCTTCATTTGTTCTTCACTGGCCCCCAGCAGCAGTGCCCTTTCCACGGCATTATTCTTGATGGTTGCAAAGGGAATACCCCCTGCGGCATACACCTCCCTGATAATTTCCCTGACCAAAGGTAGTTCTAAGCCGATGTTTTCAATAAGGATTTTTTCACCGGACTGAATGGCACATGAATAATTTACAAGATTCTTAGCCAATTGGCATATTCGTGGGTCTACCATGTTTTACCTCCTATCGAACAATTAACCATACCCAGCCAGTCACAATCATTGAAATTGCCATCAGCCGTCAGCCAGTATTCCCGCTGAGTCTGACAGCATCTGCCGGATAGGCAGACTATAGGGGCATTTTTCTTCACACTGGCCACACGCAATACAGGCATCTGCCTTTGCCTCAAGGTCTTTGTATCTTTCCTTCGCCCAATCCTTTAAATCATAACGGCTGTAATAGCCCTCTAATAAAAATACGGTTGGGATATCGATTCCCTGGGGGCAGGGCTTACAGTATTCGCAGCGGCGGCAGAAGGCCTGGCCTAGTTTTTCAGTTTCTTCCTTTAAGACAACCCATTCTTCCTCCTTGAGGGGGGTCCATTCATTACCCAGAAGGGCGTTTTCCTCTATCTGTTGTAGAGAATCCATGCCGGGAATAATGGTGGTCACTGGCTGTTCCAGCAGGTAACCCAGAGCCAGTCTGGCATTGCGCAAGGCTCCCCCTGCCAGGGGCTTCATTACAATAATCGCAGTGTTTGTCTGGTGAGCCAGATCCAATAGTTCCTTGGCTTCGGTTTCCACTGCATTAAAGGGAAACTGTACGGTGGCAAATTCGCCTGTCTTTAATGCTTCCACTAAAAGCTCCTGAATATGCCCCGTTATACCAATATGACCAATGATGCCCTTACTTTGGGCTTCCTTTAAGGCCACCAGTGCTCCATTGGGGCTTACGATCTGTGCCAAGGATTCGCGGTCCTTGACATTGTGGCATTGGTAAAGATCGATATAGTCAACCCCCAGGGCCGTTAAACTTTTTTGTATATCAGCCGCCATGCCTTCTTTGGATCTGGCCATGGATTTGGTGGCTATGATGGCTTCCTGGCGCCGCTGCTTCAACACCAGGCCTAATTTAGCTTCACTATCCGTATACCCTCGGGCGGTATCAAAGAAATTTATCCCTCGATCCAAGGCTCCGTTTACCAGCGTGACGGCCTCTTGTTCAGTAATCCGCTGAATGGGAATCCCCCCAAAGCCGATCACGGAAACCTCCAGGCCTGTCCTTCCCAATACTCTATGTTGCATCTTTTGCCTCCTTGGTTCATGTTAGGTTTATTTTATCATACTAATCTGTCATGACCTAAAGCTTTGCCCTTCGCTTTTAGCCAATAAAAAAGCCCCATGCTTTTGACACAGGGCCTTTGGTTATTCATCTAATTTTTTTCGATAGGCAGCCTCCACATAGTGGGGACAGCATTTAACGTAATTCTTTTTACAACAGGCATAGTCATAAAAATCCTTGCAATTATCTTTCACTTTGATTTTTCTTAATCTGCACCAATCTCCATCTTTATAGGTGCAACTGTCATGAACTTTGCCGTAATGTTTATATTTGATCTTTCCTATCTTTTCAAGGTAGTAGGGGCAATTTTTGTGGTAATTGGAATTGATGCAGTTGTGGCGATAGAAGGTTCTATTTTTCTGATACATGTTAACGCGCCTAAGCTCACACATCTCGTTGATAAGGTAGGGACAGCGAAAGGCTGGTTTGAAATATCTGTTCGGTTTTATTCTACTGACTCTATCCGAAAAATAGGAGCATTTATCATAGTATTTTGAGGTGCAACAAGTATCGTCATAAAAGCTTTTATGTTTTTTACATACAGGATGTTTCGTTACATCACATCGCTCTTCGCAAATGTAGGGACAACTGCGTGATGATCCAATAAAGTGGTAGGTCTTGGCGGCGTACACCTTTCTGGTAAAGTTTGGACAGTTCTTTAGGTAGTCCGAATGGCTGCAGGTGTTTTGGAAAAAATCCTGATCCTCTTTTATGTTTTCCTGTGTTAACTTACACCGATCCCCTTGAATGTATGGACACTGATCCATCAATATTTTCACCCCCCAGACTTCTTTCTTCATTCTATTCCCGGGAAGTAAAAATGTTGCCACGCTATGTCTATGAGTACAGGCTTCGACAAACATTAAACATTTCTTATATTCACAAATCCGTTGCCTTTTCCTGCTGTAATAGGTGGATACGGTTTAATACAGAGGGATGAGAGTAGCTAAACCACTCGATAAAGGCTGGGGGTGATACATCGGATGAATTTTTGGCTACCAGATTCACCTGTAAGCGAACCGCCGCCGGAATATCCCCGGTTAGCTGCACCGAGACACGGTCGGCCTCCCTTTCCATGCCCCGGGAGATGCTGCTTTGTATTGGGCTGGCAATAAAGGAAACGGCTGCAAAAAATAACAGGGTAAGGGCCCAGGTATGGGGAGGGTAGCGTGTAAGGGGTGCTATGGTCGTTCGAATAAAGATAAATAGCAAACCCCATAATATAAAATTACTGAAAATTGCTAGGGTTACACCCTTTAGGATGTGCCCCTGTTGCCAGTGGGCCATTTCATGGGCCAGCACAGCCTTTACTTGATCCGGTGGATAATCCTCTAAAAGTGTATCATACAAGACAATTTGTTTTGTCTGACCCAGTCCTGCAAAGTAGGCATTGGCACGGGTGGTTCGCCTGCTGGCATCCATCACCAGTACCTCGTCAACCGGTATGCCTGCCTTGGTGGAAAGTTCACTAACCATCCTTAATACAGTGGGGTCTTTAACTGGTTCAAATCGGTTAAACATAGGAGAAACCACCAGGGGCCAAATAAAATTTTGTGCCACGAGCCAGATTGACAGCAGGGAGGCAACCACCAACCACCAGGCCCTGGGCCAATGCTTAAGAATACAAAAGAATAATAGAACTCCTAAAATTCCAAGCCCCAGTTCTAAACCAGCACTTTTTAGGGTATCAACCCACCAGGCACTGAAGGTCTGGGTGGAAAAGCCCCACTTTTTCTGTAAGAAAAAGCCGTTAAGATAACTAAATGGAAAATAAAGAACCCTAAATATCAGCCATAGGCCTAAAAAATACAGCAGAGCACTGCCATAATAACTACCTCTGGTTATTTGTTGGGTCCAGCGGGTCAGGGCGATGGCCTTGCCGCTCCAAATAAACCAGCACAATAGAATAACCTCTAATATAACAACAGCCAGCATCAAAAGCTGTTGAATTCGGCTGTGTTCCCTGCCTTGGTTTATCTGTTCCAGGGAAAAATATTGAAAGGCCTCCGGTGAAACTTTGCCGGGAAAGATGATATACCAGAGGTAAAGCGCAGCAAAACCAAAGAAAATTGCCATTAATCCTAGCCAGAGATGGTTTAATCTTGGCTGCAATGTTAATCCCCCTCCCCCATAGGTAAATATTTCTATCTATATTTTACGCTGATGTTTGCCGGTTATGACTTACTGGACTATCCGGTTGGCTTATTGTATAATTTTAGCCATTGTTTATCATGTTAACCAGTTTACCCAGGGTAATTAAACGAATAGACGAAAGGAACTAAGGAAATGAAATTACCCGCTGCTTTTTTAAATAAAATGGAGAAACTTCTGGGTCAGGATTACCCCCAATTTCTCCAAAGCTATGCCGTACCGCGTACGGCGGGACTACGGGCCAATGGCTTAAAGCTCACTCCGGAGGAGCTAAAAAAACGCTTACATGTTATTGAAGAACCCATACCCTGGAGCCGGGATGGGTACTATTATAGCGAAGTCACTCGCCCGGCAAAACACCCCTATTATTATGCAGGATTGTATTATATCCAGGAACCCAGTGCCATGCTGCCAGCGGAGCTTTTACACCCGTCACCGGGGGAAAGGGTATTGGACCTGTGTGCTGCCCCGGGAGGCAAATCCCTTCAATTGGCTGCCCAGCTGGGCAGAGAGGGACTGCTGGTGGTAAATGACCTGCAACCCCAGAGAGCCAAGGTCTTGCTAAAAAATATTGAGCGTTTCGGTGTGGTCAATGCCATTGTTCTTAATGAATCCCCTCAACACTTGGCTCAGGTATTTGGCCAATTTTTTGATAAGATTTTAGTGGATGCACCCTGCTCCGGCGAAGGCATGTTTCGCAAGGAGCCAGATATGGCCAAGGACTGGAGCAAAGAGGCAGTTGACAAATATGTCGGCTGGCAGCAGGAAATTCTGTCTACTGTTCCTTCTTTATTAAAGCCCGGCGGGGAAGTGGTTTACTCCACCTGTACCTTTTCCCCGGAGGAGAATGAACAGCAAATGGAGAATTTTTTGACCCATTATCCCCACTTTGAGTTAATTGAGCAAAAAAGAATGTGGCCCCACCGGGTGAAGGGTGAAGGTCATTTTATGGCGAAACTAAAGGATAACACTGCATCGGAAAAGGAAACCCCTCCTGCCGACAAAAGGAAGGCCTCCAAAAAACATCCTAACCCCACCCTGGATGAAGCTACCAAACAAGCCCTAGCAGACTTTTCCCAGCAGGTTTGGGGAAATAAAAAAATCTGGCAGGAATGGATGCCCCGCGGCGGCCAGGTAATTGAACGAGCTGGCCATATTCTTTGGGAAAGTATCGCGTTACCTCCCTTACGTGGTTTGAAAGTTCTCCGTTCCGGTTGGCTTTTGGGCACGGTGGAGAGAAAACGCTTTCGGCCCAGCCCAGCCTTAGCCTTGGGCCTGCCGGTAGAAGCCGCAAAAGCTGCTGTGCAAAAATTGAATTTAGCCGCAGGGAATGAAGCCGATTGTTCCTTGGCCCTGCGCTATTTGAGGGGGGAAACCCTCCAGCAGGAGGGACGAACCTGGGCCAAGGGTTGGCATCTTGTTTGTTTGGACCATTTTCCCTTGGGTTGGGCTAAAGGGGATGGTAACTGGCTAAAAAACGGCTTTCCGCCCGGTTGGCGTTGGATTGACGGGGATTGATAAAGAGGTGATGAACTTGGCTAATCATGCAAAAATGCGTCTGGATAAACTGTTGACCCATATGGGCATGGGGACTCGAAAAGAGATTAAAAAACAAATCAAGGCAAAACAGGTGCTGGTCAATGGTGAACTGGCCCTGGACCCTGGTTTGCATGTTTATCCCAGCCGTGACACGATTGCGGTGCAGGGTGAGGTCATAGAATACCGGGAATATATCTATCTCATGCTGAATAAACCCCAGGGATTTTTATCTGCCACTGAGGACGCCTCGGAAAGGGTCGTTATCGATCTCCTTGACCCAAAATATCATTCCTTTGACCCCTTTCCGGTGGGACGTTTGGATAAGGATACCGAAGGCCTGCTCTTATTAACGAACAACGGTAAACTGGCCCATCAGCTATTGGCTCCCAAAAAGCACGTGCCTAAAACCTATTATGCTTTAATTGAGGGTGTCGTTACCGAAGCAGATGTTGATGCCTTTGCCCAGGGTGTAAAATTAGAAGATGGTTACCAAACCATGCCGGGACAGTTAAAAATACTTCGTTCAGGTCCGGAATCAGAGATTGAGCTTACTATTTATGAGGGGAAATATCACCAGGTTAAAAGGATGTTTGAAGCCGTGGGCAAAAGGGTAACTTTCTTAAAGAGGCTTACCATGGGTCCCCTGGTCCTAGATCCTCAGCTCAAACCCGGGGAATGCCGTGAACTAACCGAAGAGGAAATTGGCCAACTATATTAGGCTTAAATTGGTGTCATTCGAGAGCACAGGGGGACGGTTCTTTTGTGTTGTTCCATAGAACAACACAAAAGAACCGTCCCCCTGTGCTCTGGCTGATGGTAAAAAACAAACCCCCTGTTATCTCATTTAATTGGCAAGATACCAGGGGACCACATGTATTAAAGAACTTTTTGAAGTTGTTGGGCTTCAAAGGGTTTAACAAAGGTATTTTTATTTTCATCAATGTAGAGGATTTCTACCATTTGATCCTTGACATTAAGGACTCTGCCCTTAATTTTAGTGCCTATTACATTGACCGGTGCTTTTCTAGTTAGGTCTTTAATTTTTTGAGATTGACAATAGCTGCATTCTCCGTCAAAACGAGCAATTCTTTTGCAATCAACACAATAGTTTAATTTTTTCACGCGATACCCTCCATTTTGTGATATTAAAACCTGGCAGGTATTGAATTTTACTATATTAAATTAGAGAAAATTAGCAAAATTCCTTTTTATTTGTGAAAAAATTTATTTTTTTCTGATGTTTCTTAACCAAGCATGGCAACCCCGGCACTGGTGCCAATTCTTGTGGCACCGGCTTCCAGCATTCTTTGGGCATCTTCCCTGGTTCTTATGCCACCAGAAGCCTTTATTCCGATGTTCGGGCCAACCTTCTGGCGCATCAGAGCCACATCCTGCACCGTGGCACCACCGCCGGAAAAACCAGTGGAGGTTTTAACAAAGTCTGCTCCCGCGGCAACTGCCAAGTGGCAGGCCCTCATCTTCTCTTCCTCGGTGAGCAGGCTTGTTTCAATGATAACCTTGACCAACGCTTTTCCCCTGGCCGCTTCCACCACGGCCCGAATATCCCGCTCCACCAATTGGTCCTGTCTTTCCTTTAAAGCACCCATATGGATAACCATGTCCACCTCTGTGGCCCCATGTTCGATGGCCTTTTGGGTTTCCAAGGCCTTCACTTCCGGCAAAGTAGCCCCCAGGGGAAAGCCGATGACCGTGGCTACCTTGACTTCGGGTGTGGTTTTTAATATGTTATATGCCGTTTCCACCCAAACCGGATTGACACATACCGCTGCAAAGCCATATGCCTGTGCTTCCCTGGCTAATTTTTCTATTTGCTGCTTCGTGGCATCGGGTTTTAACAGTGTATGGTCAATGGTTTTCGCTATATTATCGATGGTTTTTCATCCTTTCCTTTTAAACCCTTGGTCCTTAGCCCTTAGTGCCCTACTTAACAATATCAATAACCTGGGCCTGGGCAACATCTACCAAATCCGATAGGTTTAGTTCAACTTGTACACCAATTTTCCCGCCACTGACAATGATCCTTGCCAGGTTTTGTGCGCTGGCGTCAATGAAAGTGGGATACTGTTTTTTCATGCCGATGGGTGAGCAGCCGCCTCGGATGTACCCTGTATGTTTCTGAATATCCTTTACTGGAATCATGTCAATTTTTTTCTCTTCCGTTGCCTTGGCAGCCTTTTTTAAATCCAACTCCTCTTCTACCGGCACGATAAAGACATAAAGGTTTTTACTGCTTCCTTGGGCAACCAACGTTTTATAAACAGTCTTGGGGTCTTTCCCTGCTTTATGGGCCACTGAAACACCATCAATTTTACCGTCATGATGGTCGTAGGTATAGGTGTTGTAATCAATTTTCTTGCCGGTCAAGATTCGCATGGCATTTGTTTTAATCTGTGATGATATGAAATTCATCCCCTTTTTCCATCGTTTATAGGCCACCCCTTAAACCGGAGCGGCCTTCTAACGTAAACTATTTCCCTAAAGTTTAAGCTTAGACAGAGCCTCCGCCAGGGGATTGTTGTTAAAGTTATTGCTTTTCTCTTGGCTCTTCAAGTAATTGCTAACATCCCTTTTTGAAACTTTACCGCCCTTCTCTGTTTGCCTTCTTTCATTGAAGGCCGTTAGCTTTTCCCGGAAGCCGCACTTGCAGACAAAGATTTGACCTTCCCCTTCACCATGCAGATCAAGACGCTTATGACATTCGGGGCATCTGGCATTGGTTGTTTTACTAAGTCCTTTCCGGTAGCCACATTCCCGATCTTGACAAACCAGCATTTTACCCTTTTTGCCGTTCACTTCCAACATTCTTTTACCACACTCTGGGCATTTGGTACCGGTCAAGTTATCGTGTCTGAATTTGCTTTCACTTTGTTTGATCTCTTGTACCACTGCCTTGGCATAGTCTCTGATCTCGCTAAGAAAGCGATTCTTAGTTTGTACTCCTTTGGCAATGGCCTCTAGCTCTTGTTCCCAACGGGCTGTCAGGGCAGGTGAACGTAACCCCTCGGGAACCAGCTCCAAGAGTTGCTTTCCCTTGGAGGTTATATATACATGCTTTTCTTTCTTTTCGATCAGAAAGCTATTGAACAGTTTTTCTATGATATCGGCTCGGGTGGCCACGGTACCCAGTCCGCCAGTTTTGTCCAGGGTTTTTAGCAAATCCTTATTGGCCTGGGGCATGTACTTGGTTGGGTTTTCCATGGCCGATAGCAGGCTGCCCTCGGTAAAGGGCTCGGGCGGTTTGGTTTCTCCGTTGCTTTGGCTTAGAGACAAAACCCTTATCGTATCGCCTTTGTTAAGTATGGGTAAAATTTGATCCGTCAGATTCTCACTTTGGCCTGCCGTTTCAACTTCATGCTGATATACTTCCTGCCAGCCCTGGACAAGGACCGTTTTACCCTTGGCTATAAAAAGTTCTTCACCTATTGCTACTTTTATCGTTGTTTGCTGGTACTCGTGGGGCGGATATAGTACCGCTAAAAACCTCTTTATTACTAAATCATAAATCTTTCTTTCCTTATCACTAAGTGAACTTATGAGAACCGTCTGCTCGGTGGGTATGATGGCATGGTGATCAGAAACTTTACTGTCATCCACAAAGGACTTGTTGGGTTTAATGGGATTTTTCAGCAGCTTATACGCTAACTTCGTATAGGGTTGATCACTGCAGGCCCTTAGCCGATCAGGCAACGTACCCACGATATCCGATGAAAGGTAACGGGAATCCGTTCGTGGGTAGGTTAACACCTTGTGCTGTTCATAAAGCCGCTGCATGATAGAAAGTGTTTCTTTAGCGGAGAAACCGAATAACCGATTGGCATCCCGCTGCAGTTCGGTTAGATCGTAGAGCTGCGGCGAGTAGCTTTTCTTGGCCACCTTGGCGATCTCTATAACCTGTGCATTTTTATTTGCCAGGGAGGCCAGTACTTTATCACAATAATCTTTATCAAAGGTCTTTATATCTTTACTCTGACGATCTTGCCAGGTAAATTTTATTTTCTCTGTAACCGCGGTGATACCAAAATATTTTTGAGGCTGAAAGTTTTTGATTTCCTCTTCCCGTTTGGCAATCATGGCCAGAGTAGGTGTTTGCACCCTGCCACAGGATAGCTGGGCATTAAACCGACAGGTTAGCGCACGGCTGGCGTTTATGCCAACCAGCCAGTCGGCCTCTGCCCGAGCCACCGCTGATGCATAGAGGTTTTGGTACTCCTTGCCGTTTCTTAGCTTTTTAAAGCCCTCTTGAATGGCCTTATCGGTGACAGAGGAAATCCACAGTCGCTTAATGGGCTTGGTTGCATGGGCCTTTTCCAGAATCCACCTGGCCACCAGTTCCCCTTCCCGGCCAGCATCGGTGGCAATGATGATCTCCTGAACATCTTTCCTATTTAGTTGCTCCCTAACAGCATGATACTGTTTATTGCTTTGTTTGATAACCACCAGCTTCAAAGGGGAGGGCAGCATGGGTAAATCCTCTAGGCGCCAAGCTTTATATTTCTCGTCATAGGTCTCCGGGTCAGCTAAGGTCACTAAATGCCCCAGAGCCCAGGTGACGATATATTTTTCACCCTCCAAATACCCATTGCCCTTTCTGTGACAATTTAGAACGCGAGCGATATCCCTTGCCACAGAGGGTTTCTCCGCTAATACCAGACTTTTTGACATGTTTATTAATCCTTTCAAGACTTTATGTTGTTAATTCCTTGGATCCCCTTAAGGATCAGCATGACGGCAGCCAGGGTGGCTGCGATGTAATGAAGCTTTGTGGTAAAAAGTATGTGGGCACTAAGTTCCCTTGATATTAGAATAAATAAGGCAAACAGCGTACCCACGGCAAAGCCGCTGATTAAGCCAATTTTTTTTCGTTTTTCTTTATTGGCAGATAAGGAAAAACTGTTCTTTCCAATATAATTTGTGGCAAAGGTTGCCACCAAAATAATCAACAGCGCATTGACCAAAAAAGCTGCGTTCACTTGATAACTGAGCAGGATATTTTTATAATGAACCATTCTCGGTAGATGTTTAAATGCTAAATCGATCAGCCACAATAGGATCAGTGCATTTAGTCCGATTTCCACATTGGCCAGGTGTTTTTGCCATTGTTGGCGGCGGCGAGGTTGTTTTAAAGCTTCGGCTATTCGCCTATCACAAAAGGCCCGATAATCACTGCCAATGACCTGTTCAATCTTCTCACCCCTGGCCTGGGTGTCGACAAATATCTCCAGTATTTCCTGAATCATTTCTTCCACCGTAAAATCATCCAAGGCACTGGTCCGCAGGTAACACACAATATCCGTATAAATGGCTTCATTTAAAGGTGTTAATTGCCTGCTCAATTGATAATTTCTTCGAATCATTCCCTGCAAATCCTTCATCCATAACCCTCACTTTAATAATACCCACAACCCTTACTACTTTGTTGCTTTGCTAATTAGCTTTTCTAAGTAAATCGATTTCATTTGTTTCGAGGCCAGACTTCGTTTTACCGGAGGCAGTTTAAGGATTACGTTTAAGATGGCCGCCATGGCCCGGTGACTGCCAAAGACTTGGTTATCAAAGATTAGATTCTGCAGCAGGCCCTTATCGATGGCCATTAAGACCACTCGATGAACGGAGTTTACAGGGGTAATTACCCGTTCCGGCCGGGGCTCCAGGGCAATCCCTTGGTAAGCGCAGGAGCGGACACAGACACCACAACCCAAGCATATTTCCTCATCTACCTTGGCTACTTTTCTTTTGGCGTGATCCGTTCCTTGGACGGAAACCAGGGTGATGGCACCCAAGGGACATACTTTGGTGCATTTGCCACAGCCAATACACTGTTCCTCATTAATTTTAGGAATAAAGTTTGTTGTATGCACTGGCTGGAGTAGGCCAAATTTCTTTGCCGCCACCAGGCCCTCACAGCAGCAGCCGCAGCAGTTGCAGATAAAACTTACCTGTTCACGAACATTTTCACCGCATTGTACCAAATTGTTTTCGTAGGCCCTTTGCAAAAGCTCAAGCCCTTCGGATACCTCTACCCTGCGGGCGTAACCATGTTTAATCAAGGAAGCGGCGGTGTTGTTAAAGGTCATGCAGATATCCATTGGTGCATGGCAGGCCCGACCCAGATGCTGCATCTTATGACGGCAATAGCACATGCTGATACCCATGTGGGTGGCTGTCTTGATATAGTGGCTGGCCCTTTCATAGTCCAAAACATGGATCGCATTTTCATTCGTCAGCACCGATTCCTGTACAAATACCCGGCCCAGCCTGGTTTCACTGCTAAAAAACAAGTCCTTGACAAAATCCTCTTCTTCATTGAGATATTGATAAAGGAGTTCACTTAATAATTTTTGATCAATATCACCTCTGGTCCGCATGAGAGAAAATTCAAAAAAACCAGCCATGGGCGGTGGCAGCATGTACTCCAAGGTGCCGTTGTTATCAACGTCTAAAAGTATGGCCCTGGCTGCTAGGCGATTTAAAATTTCCTGGGTCTCAGCTTCATCCAGCTGCCAAATCCGGCTGGCCAGCTTGGCGGAAAAAGGCTTAATCGGCAGTTGAGCCACCAGTGCGGCTTCCTTCTCGGTAAATAAAAGACTTAGGATTTTATAGAGGGTATCCGAAGGAGGTGCCCCTTGGGGAAAGCGATTCAGACGTTCTTCCAATTTCCTGTATCCTGATCTGGCGGATAAGTGTGCCATATTTTCACACCTTTGCAATTGGTATCTTATAAGTATAACATACCAAATATTTGCAGCAAAATGCGACAGTTCAAAGGGGTCAAGCTCGCCGTATTGCAAGCTTGACCCCTCATGACTCTGCCTAAAGTAATTCGCGGCGTAAATCTTCCGGTGATTTACTGGATAAATATCCTAGGGGAATATCAAACACGGTCTTAGCCCCGGTTTGTCCCTCTTGGTTTAGCCGATATACAGCCCGGGCATAGGCCACTAGGACACTGGAGGTGAATTCTGGGTTGCTGTCCAGCTTTAAAGAAAACTCAATGATATGGTTATTTTCTTTGTTCCAACCTGTTTTCCCGCTGCGAATGACAAAGCCACCATGGGGCATCCGGGAGTGGTTTTGCTTTAATTCAGCCTCTGTGATAAAGGTTACCTTCGTATCATAATCTGAAAAATAGTTGGGCATGGTTTTAATTTTTTCAGCGATTTGTTCCTGATCGGCCCCTTCTTCGGCAACTACATAACAATCCCTGAGGTGTTTTTCCCTCGTGCTTAAATCTGGGTTTTCACTTTTTCTAATTCTTTCAATGGCCTCATTGACGGGAATGGTGTATTGAATGCCGCCTTTGACCCCCGGTATCCTTCTAATGGCATCTGAATGCCCCTGGCTTACCCCGGGACCCCAGAAGGTGTAATCTTTGCCTTCGGGCAGGATCGCCCCAGCTAACATGCGATTCATGGAAAACAACCCCGGATCCCAGCCAATGGAAATGGCACTGGTTTTGCCGCTGGCCTTGGCCACCTGATCCACCGCGGCAAAATACTCGGGGATCTTAGCATGGGTATCGAAGCTATCCACCGTATTATACATTTTAGCAAAGAACGGGCCTTGTTCGGGCAGGTCTGTGGCGGAACCGCCACACAGGATCATGACATCAATTTTGTTGGTATATTGCCCGGCCTCAGCCACATTTAAAACCTCGACTCCTCCGGCAGCAACTTTAACCGCTGCAACGTCCCTTCTGGTGAATATGGCTACCAGTTCCATATCCGGGTTCTGCTTAATGGCTGAATGAACACCCTTGCCTAGATTTCCATAGCCCACAATGCCAACTCGGATCTTATTTGTCAAGTTGTTCCCCTCACTTTATATTTAGTGTTGTTTTCAACAAAACCTTCTACAACAAAACCTTCTACAACCTATGCCAATTTCCTATTAAGGATTAGGTGTTTTTTCAGCATGTCGAAAAGAATACATTATCTGGTATGCACAGGGTCTTTTCTATTTATTTTTTGCCACTGGTTTAACAGCTATGCAAAAAATAACAGCGAGACCTCGTCCCGCTGTCACATTTGTCTTATAGGGTATTCAATGTTAGGGTTATTTTAAACAGATCCCCGTCCACTTCAATATCTAAGTTTCCCTGATGCAGGTCGACAATTGATTTGGCAATGGCTAGACCAAGGCCTGAGCCATCTGTGTGGCGGGAGGTGTCACCGCGTTTAAACCGTTCAAACATCTCATCAATGTTTTCGCCCAACTCATACTTGGTTACGTTTTTAAATATTAAAACAGCTTTGTTGTTGCTATTTTTCATTGAAATATAAACCCGGGTATTTTCTAAGGAGTATTTTAAGATATTTCCGATTAGATTATCAAAGACCCGCCAGAGCTTTTGTCCATCCACAAGGGCGTGAAGAGGCTTATCCGGTGTTGTGACCCGCAATTGCAGGGTTGACTCACTGATTGCTTCGTTATGCTCTGCCAAGGCCTGCTGGAGGAGTTGGACCAGATCCACCTTTTCTTTGGTCAGTTCGATGCTGCCGCTGGCCATTTTGGACGCTTCAAAGAGATCATCAATTAGCACCTTTAAACGTTTGGCCTTGCGGTCGATAATTTGGATATAGGCTTCTCGATCCTCCTCCGCCAGATCCGGTGTCTTGAGCAATTCGGTATAGGTAATGATTGAGGTTAGGGGTGTGCGCAGGTCATGGCTGACATTGGTAATTAGTTCTGTTTTTAACCTTTCGCTTTTGGCCTGTTCCCTTTGGGACGACTTAACCCCCTGCTTTAACTGATTGATATTGTGGGCCAGGGTTGCTAAGACAGATTTTCCCAATACCGGCAGATCCGGTTCCAGGTTTCCCCGGGTCAACTCATTGGTATAGCAAACAATGCGGTTAAAATAGCCCATCCGCTTAAAGATCAGCATGGCCATGGGTATCCCAATGACGATTAAAAACGGCAGGTAGAGCAAAAGCATTTCTGGCTCCATCAGCACAACAATGGACCCGACACCGCAGGCAAAGACCAGTAGTAAAATAATTATTATTTGGGTACCGATGCTTCGAATCAGAAAGGCCCCCTTTATGCCACAGCAAACCCGATGGGTTAAACTATTCGTCCACTCCGCTTGGAGCTTGGTTCTGTCATTTACTCTGGCCAGGATCAATTTGCCTTGGCTAAGGGTTAAAGCAAGGAAGGGGGCTGTAACGATTACATCAACTAGCGACCTCACCACAAAGCTATAGAAATATTCATGTAAATATAGGGCATAGGGATAGGTTAACCGGATCAAGGTGATAAAACCGATGAACACAAAGATCCCTACACTGACATCAAGGGGTATGCGATTATAGTAGGCCTGCCAGTTTTCGATGGCCGCCAGCTTTACCATGGTGGTTTTTTTATAGATATAAAAACTTAGTAAAAGGGACAGCAAGGCACTCAAGGTATAAATAAGGAAGAGTTGTTGCTTTTGCTGATAATCGTGGTAATTGCTCAAAATCATACTGGTTGTGGCGGCTGCATTGGGTACCGTAATCCCCCCCTCAAGGGCCTTTTCCCGGACCATGGGTACCGCAATCTTCCCCTCAAAGGCCTTCTCCCGGACCAAAGGATTACCCAGTAGTTCCTCATTATAGCCAAAATTATAGGGTCTGCCGGTAGTCCTCAGATAACCATATTGGGCGTTGGGATAACTGCGTATAAACAGCGTGTTTTTGCTATTCATAAGTTGATTGGCTTCAGACTCATTCGCTGCAGCTAAATTGGTAAACACCTCTCCGGTGGTGTTATCCTTTAAATAATAGATAAAGCCCGTTCTTACATTGGCAAACTGTGTCCGGTGGTCCTCTAGTTTCCGGTAGTATTGGTCTATCTTTTCTTCCTTTTCTTTCACAATCTTGGCCCGTACATGGTCATCACTTTTAAAGTTATTGGCAATGTCCTCTATTTTGGTGTCCCTTTCGGTAATGTAGATGTCCGCCAATTCCTTATTTTTAACATTTTCCGCCGCCAAAATTTTTTCTTCATATTGCCCTGTTATATCGGCAATTTGTGTGGCTAAATCGCCATAGCGATTACGATGTTCTTCAATTTCTTCCTGGGATACGGTAATCCCCTTTTTCATTTCTTCCGGGGTCCGATAGTTTAATTCAAATATGCTTAAGTAATCAATAAATTCATTTAACTGACCTGCAAAACCCTGTGTTTGGAAATAATCCTTTTTAAAATAGTCACTCCCCTGGGACAGGGCTGACAAGATGCCGCTCAGTCCAAAGGTAACCAGTAAAATCCAGGCCAGCAATAAGGCCCTACTTTTCCATTTTGTAGCCAATTCCCCATACCACCTTTAAATATCTTGGATTTTTGGGATCAATCTCAATTTTTTCACGTATTTTTCGGATATGTACGGCCACCGTGTTTTCCGCATTGTAACCCGGTTCCTTCCAAACCCGCTCATAAATCTCATTGATCGAAAACACGCGGCCAGCATGGGTCATAAGAAGTTCCACAATCTTGTATTCGATGGGTGTTAATTTAACAACCTCGCCGTTAACCGTGACTTCTTTCGCCCCCTGCTCTAAGGTAAGACCCCTTAGATCAATAACCTTATTGATCCCTTCGTAGGTACCCAGTGTAACGTATCGCCTCAGTTGCGATTTGACCCGGGCGATCAATTCCAGTGGGTTGAAGGGCTTGGTCACATAATCGTCCGCGCCAATTTGCAGACCTAAAATCTTATCCGTATCCTCACTTTTGGCACTGAGGATGAGGATCGGAATATTTTGTTTCTCCCGGATTTTAAAGGTCGTGGCAATGCCATCCAAACGGGGCATCATGATATCTAAGATAATAAGGTGAATGGCATGCTCATTTAACTTTTCGATGGCCTCAATACCGTCCTGGGCTTTAATCACTGTAATGCCTTCATTTTTAAGATATATCTCAATGGCATCTCTGATTTCCTTGTCATCATCAACAACCAGTACAAAGTAATTTTCCATTTTTCACTCTCCCTTCTGAATAGTTTATTATTTTTCTTGCCACTAGCCAAATTATATCGTTCAATTCTTAATATCGGCTCAGCACAAATCTTAAGACTTTCTTAATTTAACAGCATTTAACAACTTGTGCGGACCAATCCGTCAGCAAATCCGAAGCTCCTTGCCTCTGGGTTGTCTCCCCGCTGCTTCGGCGTGACCGGGCTTCTTGCAAATTATTGGCTCGGCAAACATGCCAAGCCAACAAAAAAACGCCGCTGATTTCTATTCAGTGGCGTTTCTCTTTGCAGTGGGCTAAATTCTCTTTATAAGTTGACTTGAATTAATACCTTGGTACCATTCTTTGAACTTAAGGCCTCATCAAAGGCCTCCTTTGACTCTGCCAAAGAATAAATACGCTCGACCAAAATGGCTTTAAATCTGTCCTTTAAAGGGCTGGCCATGATCTCAGCCGCTTTTTCTAAGTCTTGTTTGGTATACATTTGAGAACCGATAATAAAGGTTTCCCTCTTGCACATCTCAAAAATATTTAGTCCCAGGGTTTTCTCAAAGGTACCTAGGATAACTAAAACTTCCGGGGCGGGATCATGGGTTACCAAAGAATCCAGCACCATTTTATTTCCCGTGCACTCGAAGGCCACCGTCCTTTCCCCCTGGAGAGGAAGGTCTTCGATTCTTTGGTAAACTTTAAAGCCTAAGTTCTCGGTTAATTTTTTTCGCTGGGGATTAATTTCTAAAAAGTAAACATTTAACCCCTTGGTTTCTTTTAGGAAAAGCCCAATTAAAATACCAATGGTACCTGCACCGGCAATCACCACACTTTTTGCACGGTGGGCCACACGATCCAGCAGACCTACAGAATGAACCACCACAGCCATCGGTTCCAGTAACGCACCTTCTACCAACTCACAATTCTCCGGCAATTTAATCAGATTATCCACCGGGATGGCTACCTCGTCGGCTAAACAGCCGGGCAGTTGGAATCCCACCACTTTCCGATCCTTGCAGAGGTTCGGATAACCCAACTTACAATAGTCACATTCTTGACACCCGACCAAAGGTACAATGGCTACTTGATCTCCTACCTTAAGCCCATTTGTCCCAGAGGCTATTTGCTGAATCGTTCCCACAGCCTCATGACCTGGATTGGCCGGAGGTTTTACCTTCGGGTGTTTTCCTTCATAAACATGCAGTTCAGAGCCGCAAACACCGCAATACGCCACTTGAACAATGGCAAACCCTTCCTGTAAGTTCGGTGATGGTGCTTCATGGATTTCAAAACGATAGGGTTCTACGATCACTGCTTTACGCATTGCAAGAGCCTCCTTTGATGTTTACCCGGCATAGCCACCCAGTATCCTTGGCAGGAAAAGAACCACGTCCGGTAAGAAAATGAATGCAATAACCACCGCCACAAGTACCAGCATAAAGGGCAGTGCACCTTTGGTGGCATCCTCCAGAGACAATTTGGCAATGGTCATGGCAATAAAGACGTTGGCCCCCAAGGGTGGCGACAGCAGGGCTACCTCATTGGTTAAGACCCAGAGAATACCAAAGTAGACCGGGTCAATCCCAAGCTGGGTAATAACCGGCAGTAAAATTGGCACCAAAATAACGATGGTGGACAGGGTCTCCATGAACATCCCCAGAAAAAACAGCATGAAACAAATAAGGAATAGAATAATCTGTGGATTGGAGCTAATGGAAAGCATGGCTCCTGCTACAGATTGAGGGACTTCATAGATGGTTAAGAAGCGGCCAAAAAGCACCGAGACCCCAACGATAATCATGGAGGTACCGGACGTTATGTTGGTCAGCTTAATGCTTTCCCAGATGTCTACCAAAGTCAATTTCTTGATAATGAATTTTCCTACAAACAATGCATAGAAGCAGGCAATGGCGGAGGCTTCCACCGGTGTAAAGACCCCGGCATAGATACCGCCTAGGATAATCACTGGGGCTAACAAAGACCAAATGTTATTTTTAAAAATTACAAAAACTTCTTTAGTGGTGTAGGTTTTCTCCATACCCCGGTAGCCACGCTTCTTCGCGATGATATAGCAAGTTAGCATCAGTATTGCGCCAACAATAAAGCCTGGCAACATTCCTGCCATAAACATGGTACCTACCGAAACGTTGGCCATTACACCGTAGATAATCATGGGGTTGCTGGGGGGAATAAGAATACCCAACGTGCCGCCCGTGGCACAAACACCAGCCCCAAACTTTTTATCATAGCCCGCCCGCACCATGGCTGGCAGCATTAAGGTTCCCATTGCTGCCACGGTCCCAGGACCGGAGCCAATCATGGCCGCAAAGAACATACAGCCTAAAATGGTGACCAGAGCTAAGCCGCCTTTAATGCGCCCCACAAAAATGGAGGCTACATCAATAATTTGATCGGCCATGCCACCCCGCTCCATAATGGCACCGGCAAAAATAAAAGCGGGAATCGCCAATAGGGGAAACATATCCCCTACCTTCGCCATGTCTAAGGGCACAATATCTAAAGGAATGTAACTAAAAAAGAGTACCACGATGGTAGAGATGCCCAAAGAAATATAAATAGGAACACCCAACAACAATGTTGCAAAAAGAATGATCCATATACCCCAGGTTTCAAACATGTCAATCCCCCTAAGCTGAAGGTTCGCCCTTAATGAACCCGAAATCGCTAAACATTCTTATTAGTAGGCGTATGTTAACAAAGATAAAAGCAATGGGAATCATGGCATAAACATATCTCATATCCCAGCTCAGAATCTGAGATATTTGCGGGAATTCTTCCATATCAACGACCACTTTGGTCCCTAAATAGATAATAAAGCTGTTAAAGACAAAGGAAATGATGTACTGGATAAATTCTAAGCATCTTTTTAGTTTAGCGGGTAAGATGTTAACTAACACGGTTACCCGGAAATGGGCCCCCCGCTTGGCACCCAGGGCAGCGGCAAAATAAACCATGGTCAGGAAAGCAAAGCGCAATAGTTCCTCAGACCAGGCTAAGCCTTGGCCAAAAATATACCGGGCAATCACCTGAGCCATGAGAAGCGAGATAACCGTACAAAATAATATGGAGGCAATGATTTCTTCAATGTTGTCAATAACCCACTTCAGCTTTTTCATTTAATTCCCTCACCTGCCAGTCAGTATATCTGAGAGAACCTTCCGCAGAAGGTTCTCTCAGATAAATTTTCATTTAAGCCTGGGGCTTTTCCCTGCCTAATACGTTCATCGCTTTGTCTAAGATGGTGGGATCCGGCAGTTCACCATAAAACTTGGGCCAGGTAGACATCGCATTGGTCATCCACTTATCTTCATCGGCCGGAGCGGGACTAATTTTCAGACCCTTCTCAGTCAACTGCTTCTTCAGGTCTTCCTCTTGCTTCGCCATTAATTGACGGTTTTCTTGGGCAACTTCTTGGCCAGCCTTCACGATGGCTTCTTGTACATCAGCGGGCAGTCCCTGGAACCACTTGTCGCTGACAATAATGGTACCTAACCAAAGTTTATAGTGCAGTTCGGTTACATAATCCTGTACTTCGTACATCTTTGATTGATAAATACTGGAATAGGGGTTCTCTTGCCCGTCTACCACCCTTTGCTGTACCGCGTTAAAGGTTTCATCCCAGGCCATCGGCACCGGTTCAACCCCCCAGGACCGGAAAGCCTCCACCACATATTTGTTGTTAGGTATACGAATCTTTAAGCCCTTTAAGTCTTCCATACTGTTAATGGGTCTTTTGCTGTTGGTGATATGACGGAAGCCTTGCTCCAACCAAGCAACCGTTCTGGTACCGCTTTCTTTAATCTGCAGTGCATTGAGATCGTCGTTCAGGGTATCAATAACCTGATAAGCCTCTTCTCTGCTTTTGAATAAGTAAGGAAAGTCATAAACACCAATGGAGGGGGAGAAAGCTGTCATATTGCCTGCCGTAATCATCGCCATCTCAATAACACCCTTTTGTACGTCAGGAACGTTTTTCTGTTCGCTGCCTAACTGACCACCGGGAAACAATTTTACTTCTGCTTGCCCGTTAGAATACTTTTCAATCTTCTCTTTCATGGACTTGGCTGCCTCATAGGCTGGCACCCCATCAATGGCGGCATCCGGCAGACTGTATTTGATGACGATTTTTTTGTCACCGCCAGCTGGGGTTCCCTTTTTCTCCTCTTGGGAGCTGCCGCAGCCAGCTAACAGGATGGCTGATGTTAAAACGAAAGTCATCAATAAAACCAGTTTCTTTGCTTTTAACATGTCTACTCCTCCATTCAATAAAAGTAATCGGTTCTTTTTGCCCTGGTGGAAAGCCATTACCCTTCCGCTTTCACCCCCTGCCCGTGAATATCCTGGGGCTTAGGGAAATCATGTAAGTGCAGGTATTGCAAATGCCATTGACCCAGTAACGGTTTTAACCATGCCTTAAATTCTGCCGTTACGTGTTTGGCTTGTTTATTGTAAAACTTTTCAGGAACTTCTTTTTCCTTGCCACCAATCCTGGCTAAGGGAAGCGTCTGGTATGGTAATAATTCCTTCGCTGCCAGCTTCTCTACATAGACCATGTTGCCCCCTTGTCCGGCCACTGCCGCCCGTACGGCGGCCCGGCCCACCCAATAGGCCTCTTGTTCATCCAGTTCGGAACGAACCGGTGTAAAGCATCGTTGTACCATACCCAAATCCTGTGCTCTGGCCCGAATCTTTAGCTCTTGGGTTACTTTCGCGGCCAAATAACTGGCTGCCCCGCCAAAAACCTGGCTGCCCTTGTTGACATCGGTAAAGGGATTATTGCCAATGGAGTTTCCCTGTTCATCTCGAATCCCTTCACCCACCACCACCACAGCATAACCAAGCTCCTGCACAACGGCCTGCACATCTTTGATAAATTCATCTTCATGAAAGGGTATTTCGGGTAAATAAATCAGGTGGGGAGCTTCTTTTTCATTCCTTTGAGCGAAACCACTGGCCGCTGCCAGCCAACCAACATTCCTGCCCATCACCTCAAGGATTCTAACTTGCTCAAAGTGACGCATGGACCAAAGGTCTATGCCATTATCCAGGGTTGCCTGAATTACATAGCGGGCTGCACTGGCGAAACCCGGTGTGTGATCCATTAAAATGATGTCATTATCGACGGTTTTAGGAACGCCAATAACTTGCATGTCTTTACCGGCTTGCTTGATTTCTTCTGCAATGAGGTTAGCTGCATACATCGTTCCGTTGCCGCCAATTTGCAAATAATAGCCGGCTTTTAAGTCATCCAGTAAGGCGGGAATTTGAGCAAAATGGTTGTCCGTCAGCGGTAAACGACTGGAGCCTAAAAAAGCACCGGGAGTATTCCTTAATCTTTTTAATAAATCATCATCAAACCCCGAAAGACTTATATAATTTTGGCCGAATAAACCGTGATACCCATGGACACAGCCAATAACGTCTTTTATTTCAGGCCAGGACCGGGCTTCTTCGATGATGCCTGCCAAGGTACTATTGATAACAGCACTGGGCCCCCCGGTCTGTGCCACTACCAATGTTTGTGAACCGGTCACATGGCTACCTCCTTTGAAATATTTGTAATCAGATGCTGCTTGCCCAGCCTGTTGCAAAAAATCTCAATTTTTCGGCGGCTACACCAGTCACTGCCTCCTTGCAAGCCTGGGGAATACCAATCAGGTCATAGGCGGCGGGCTTTTGTTCCTGGGCAGCGATAAAGGCTTCGATGTAGGCTTTTTTTATCTCGGTGCCGATATTAATTTTCTTGATGCCATATTGAACAGCCGAGGCAAACTGTTGCTGGGTTAAGCCGGTACCCCCGTGTAAAACTAGCGGTACCGGACTATTCTGTTCACACTGCTGTAAAATCTCAAAATTCAGGTTGGGTTCCCCTTTATAAAGGCCATGTGCATTGCCAATGGAAACTGCCAAGGCGTCAATGCCTGTATTTTCCACAAATTGACGAACCTTTGTGGGATCCGTCATTTTGGCATTCTTCACTTCTTCCCCATCTTCGATGCCGGACAAAGCCCCCAATTCCCCCTCTACGGAAATTCCCAGATGCTGGGCAGCCTCAACAACTTTGGCGGTTAATTGAATGTTTCCTTCTAAAGAAAGGTGTGAACCATCAATCATGACCGCACTAAAACCTAGCTGCATGGCTTTTAAGCAGGTGGCATAGTCTTTGGCATGATCCAGAAATACCACCACGGGAACCTTTGCCTTCTCTGCCATACAAATAAGGTTTTTTGCTATGTAGTCATTGCCGGTTTTCGCTAATACAGGTGCTCCCAGCATAGCAATAACCGGCAAGCCTTCTTTTTCCGCTCCTTGAATGATGCCCTGGGCAGAAAATAAATCGTAGGTACTAAAGGCTCCCACTGCCCGACACTCTTTTCGATTTGCCAATACGTCCTTTAGCGTTGCTAATGCCATCTTTTAATCACTCCTGATTTTCCACTACAATGATTCCGTTGCCATCCTGAATCATTTCGTTTTTTAAATTGACCCGATATCTGTATTTATCAGCCTGGTAAAAGTTTATGGAAAACTCGATCGGCTTTCCTTGGGAAAGGACCAGCCGTTTCATCACTAGAATGGCAGCACCTTCATTGACCTTCAGATGTTGGTATTCAGCCTCCGTGGCCAAAGAGGCATAAATATCCTGCTGGGCTTCTTCCAGTGCAATCCCTAATTCCTGTTGTGCAATTTCATAGGTACCCTGCTCCATCAAATTGTATTTCGCCAATTCCCGGCCAATCTCAATGGGCCAAAAGCTCTTGACCAGCACCGTGGGCTCATCATCCAGCATTTGCACCTTCTCAATCAAAAACAGCCTTTCGCTTTCAAATACATCCAATTCATATTCTTCGAATTCCGTAATGTCCACTTCGGCAACCCGTAATAACCGGGAACTGGGGTGGTAACCCTTTGCCCGGACTTGGTCAAAGAAGCCCGTTAGCTTACCAAGGGTCTCCACATACTGTTTCTTCACAAAGGTGCCTTTACCAGGTCTGCGATCCAACCAGCCCTCCCGAACAAGCTCATCCAAGGCCCGACGGACCGTCGTGCTGCTAACGCCGTAGACTTGCATCAATTCTTTATCCCCGGGGAAAATGTCACCTACGTTCCATTCTCCATTTTCTAATCGCTTACGTAGATCATTGGTAATCTGATAGTGCAATGGAAGGGGGATGTTTTTCACCGATATCCCTCCAAATCTTGTAAACTTGTATTCTTGCAATATTACATATTTGTTAACTTAATTATAAAGTTACAAATGTTAGTTCGTCAATTGAAAAACAACATTATTCTTAATTTTCCCTAATGGGAATAAATCCCTAAACATGCCCGGCAAAAGCAAAAAGGAGTGTCGCAAGTAGCGACACTCCTTTTTGCTTATTGTTTAAAGAAAATGACTTCACTTTCTGGTTTTCTTGGGTTGACCGGTGTCTCCTTGGCCGTGTGGCCAAGGATAATGGCAGCGGTTATAACCTCTGTCTCACCAATATGGAAATACGATTTTACTTCGTTATACTTTGGATCATTTACTGCCACCAATTCATTGGCCAGTTCACCCACGACACATGCCCCTAGTCCTTGATTCATGGCTTCTAAGATCATAAAGGCATAGGCTATGCCGATGTTCTCAAAGGTACGAGCCATCAATGAGGCAGGATTTGCAGCGAGGGACTTGGCCATTTCATGATCCAGGTATCTCTTGTTAATATCCTCATCGCTCATATTGGCCCCGGAAGCAGCGAATAATTCTTTGAGTTGCCCAAGCTGATGTTCCTTCACCCAAGCCTGCAGTTTACCTACGCAGACAATAACAGCCGGTGCCTTTTTTATTAATACCCCCATGGAAAAGGCCTCTGCCAGCTTATTCCGATCTTCCTCCTTGGTTACGGCGATAAATTTCCAGGGCTGAATGTTTTTCCAAGAAGGGGCCCGCCGCCCAGCCTCCATTACACTTAATAACTGTTCCTTACTCACAGGGTCACTGGTAAATTTCCGAACACTTTTCCACCCAGCAATCTCTTTTAACATGGCTTTTTACCCCTCTTTCTATTTATAATCCTTTTGAGAATATGCCCGTTGTTCTTAATGTATATTTTTCTTCGCTACATTTCAAAAAAGTCCTTTTAGATTTTATTTAATATTTTAATTATTTTCGTTATTCTGAATATGACTTTAAATTAACCAACGATTGGTTATATTGTCATTTATGCTGCCTTGCCATACTGATTCGTTTTACTAGGTTATGTTAAAATTGTAATAATAAGAAGCAACATCTGAAACTATTATTGAAAAGGATGGCCGAAAATTGAAATCATATACTACTTACAAGGTAACAGAGGAACATGCTGGTTTAACGGTGGAAAAATATTTAAAGGACATTTTACAATATTCCGGCAGAAAGATTCAGAAACTAACCCACCGTAAGGGCATTCGATTAAATGGTAAAACAGCCTTCCTACAGAAAAAGGTTAAGGCGGCTGATACCTTAAGCGTCGTTCTTTTGGAGGACACGACTTACGGTGTCCAGCCAGAAAAAGGTATTATTGAAATGCTCTATGAGGATGAACATTTAATCATCCTGAATAAACCGCCCCAACAACTTGTTCATCCCACTGGCCGGACCACGGGTGGTACCTTGGCAAACTATTTAGCCTACTACCTAAAAGAACGGGGCCAGTTAAATACCATCCGCCCTGTTCATAGGCTGGATCGGGAAACCACCGGCTGTGTGATTTTTGCCAAGGATTCCCGCAGCCAGTTTATTCTTGAACAACAATTAAAGGAAGGCAGCCTCAAACGTACCTATTGGGCCCTGGTGAAGGGGGTAATCTCTCCGCCCTCCGGTACGATTGATGCCCCCATTGGGCCACACCCAACCCTGCCCAATCGTCGGGCTGTCACGCCGCAGGGTGAGCAGGCCATCACACATTACCGGATCCTTCGCACCTCCGAGGATGCTTCTTTATTAGAACTATCCCTGGAAACCGGCAGAACCCACCAAATTCGCCTGCATCTAGCCCATCGGGGCTGCCCCATCCTTGGTGACCATATGTATGGTGTGCGTTCACCTTTGATTAACAGACAAGCTTTACATGCCACCTCTGTAAGCTTTATTAACCCCCAAGACAACCGTCCCTTGACGGTCAATGCACCCTTACCCAAGGATTTTGCTCAGGCCTTGGATAATTATAGCAAATAGAAACAGCTGTTCATAGAAGGGCAATTTCTTTCTGATGTTTTTATTGACTTGCAATAAATTATTATGGTAAAATATATGTTTGATATTTACTGCCCCGCGTGGTATACTGATTGTAGTACGCAAGGGGGTGGGTTTTATGTTCCAGGTTGGTGACAAGGTTTTTTACCCTATGCATGGGGCTAGTGTTATCGAAGCGATTGAGGAAAAGGAAATACTTGGGATTAAGCGGCCTTATTATGTCATGACGATCCGGGGTATGCAAGTAATGTTTCCTATCGAATCTAAACTAGGAATTCGGCCAGTTGTGGACTTAGATATACTTGAAGATGTCATTACCACTTTAAATCAGGGAGAATCCGATCTAAACCTTAACCCAAATCAAAGATACCGCAATAATATGAGCAAAATGAAGAGTGGCGATATCTACCAAGGGGCCCAGGTTATCCGTGACCTAGTACGCCTGGGTAAAAAAAAGACACTGGCCGTAGGAGATAAAGCGATGTTGGATAATGCTCAACAAATATTGCTTAGCGAACTAGCCCTTGTAAAAGGCATCGCCCAAGAGCAAGCCATAGATTTACTGAATGAGGTTATTGATAGTTGATCTTAAAATCCTTTATGCCAAAAAACTGTCCCTAACAAAGGTTAAGGACAGTTTTTTTATTACTGTTTAACCATATTCCCGGCTTGGGGTCCGCGCTTGCCTTTGCTCTTAGATCATTTTGATCAAGCGTGCGTTAATTTCCTCAAGGAACTGTCTGGTATTGACAACCACCTTTTCCCCCTCGGCAAGTAGGGCCAAATCCTTCGTCATGACGCCTTGTTCGATTGTATCTGTGGCCGCCTTTTCCAGGGTGTTGGCAAACCTTACCAAGTCCTTCAGCTTATCTAATTCGCCCCTTTTTCTTAGGGCTCCTGTCCAGGCAAATAAAGTTGCCACTGGGTTGGTTGAGGTTTCTTGCCCCTTGAGGTGTTGATAATAGTGTCTGGTTACGGTTCCATGGGCTGCTTCATATTCATAATGCCCCTGGGGTGAGACTAAGACCGATGTCATCATGGCTAAGCTGCCAAAGGCAGTGGCCACCATATCCGACATGACATCTCCATCATAGTTTTTACAGGCCCAGATAAAGCCACCGGAACTACGGATCACCCTGGCCACAGCATCATCAATTAAGGTATAAAAATACTCGATTCCCTTTGCGGCAAACTGATCTTTATATTCCCTGTCATAAACCTCCTGGAAGATATCCTTGAAGGTATGGTCATATTTTTTGGAAATGGTATCTTTCGTGGAAAACCACAGATCCTGACTTTGATCCAACGCATAGCTAAAGCAAGCCCTGGCAAAACTTTCCACCGAACCATCTAGGTTATGCATACCCATGAGAATACCAGGGCCGCCAAAATTGTGGATGACTTCTTTTACCACTTGGCCATCTTCCCCGGTAAAAACCAATTCTGCTTTACCCTTTTGTTCAACCTTTAATTCGACATTTCGATAAATATCACCGTAAGCGTGCCTGGCAATGGTAATGGGCCTTTCCCAGGTTTTAACGAAGGGTTTAACATTCTTAACAATAATGGGTGCCCGAAAAACGGTCCCATCTAAAATGGCCCGAATGGTTCCATTGGGGCTTTTCCACATTTGTTTTAGGTTATATTCCTCCACCCGTTGGGCGTTGGGAGTAATCGTTGCGCATTTAACCGCTACGCCATATTTTTTAGTTGCCTCTGCGGCCTCTACGGTGATTCTATCTTCCGTTTCATCACGTTTTTTGAGACCCAAATCAAAGTACACCGTTTTTAAATCTATGTATGGAACTAAGAGAATATCTTTAATCTGTTGCCAGATTACCCTCGTCATCTCGTCGCCGTCCATCTCCACCAACGGGACATTCATTTGAATTTTTTCCATGACTGCATCCCCCTAACCTTATTCTATGTCTAAGGTATTATACACCATCTATAACTATAAATGAACGGCTCCCAGGCATGCATGCATAATACATAGGGTCAGGCTTGCAGTATTGCACCACTAAGCCTGGGCCACATCCACCCACTTTGCTTCGGTAAGCTCTGCCAATTCATCAACTTTTATTTTTACCGCAGCATTTGTTGCCCCCGCCGCCGGAAAAACATGCTCATAGGCCCGGAGGGATTGATCCAAGTAAATGGGTAACGGCTGCTTTAGACCAAAGGGACAAACCCCGCCAACCGGATGCCCTGTTACTGCTAACACTTCATCAATCTCCGGCATTTTGGCTTTGGCTTGGAAAGCATCCTTAAATTTCCGGTTATCCAACCGCTTGTCCCCAGCCATCAGCACCATCATGAAATCATCCTTAACCTTGAAAAGTAATGACTTGGCAATCTCACCCGGGGTTACCCCTAAAGAAGCCGCAGCCTTGGCCACGGTACTGGTATCCTCAAAGGTGAGTATTTCCACGCCTCCTCCTCTCTGCTGAAAAAACTCCACCACAGCTTGTACAGACATAGTCACTTCAACTCCCGTTTTATTCCTTTAAACTACTATACTAGCAAGGTCTAACTGCGTCAATTTTTGCCGGAATTTACTGGCCTTCTTTTAAAAAAACCAGAAAGGGGTCCGGCCTGCCGTGCTGCGAGCCTGACCCCAAATGCCTTCGGTTAATCCCTTTGTACCTTTACATAAAAGGTCCGCCTCCTAGGGCCATCAAACTCACAGAAATAAATCCCTTGCCAGGTCCCCAACAGGAGCTGTCCATCTGCCACCGGAATTGTTTGGGAGGCCCCCAGGGTACTTGCCTTTAAGTGGGCAGCCGAATTCCCTTCGGCGTGACGGTATTGAGGATGCTCCCAAGGGTAGACCTCAGCCAATCGCAGCAACAGATCCCTTACTACATCCGGATCGGCATTTTCGTTAATGGTGATACCAGCTGTCGTATGGGGACAGTAGACCGTCACAACCCCATCCCTAATCTTTTCTTGCTGGATCACTGCTTTAACTTGATTGGTAATATCAATCATTTGGTCACGACTGACGGATTGCGTATGAATTTTATGAAGCATAAAAACATCCCCCTTACGCCACTATTTACCAGGCCGTTTACCGGTTAAAGGCTTTTATATTTCTGTACACTATAATAAGGACTTAATTAAAACAGGGGAAAAATAAGATTAAAAATAATTCTGCCCTACTTTTCCCGTAAATCGATTTGAAACAAATAATTAATCGGATCTAATGATACGATACCGATGGATTGAATCGAAACATCAATGGGGCGAAAAATCTTTAGGATTTGCTCAAGTACACTTGGTATGTGCTCCGTAGGAGTTTCCAGCGAGAGCGTGCAGTGGGGATACCAAGACTGAGGCTTATAATAATCCCACCCTTGCTCTTCAAACTCCTTAAACAACTGGTGAAAATGCCGGTGTATTTGAAATAAACGGTCTGTTAGGTTCGGTGTTAAAAAAATAGCCCCTTTATTATGAGGAAAAATACCAATCTGAAGCAGCTTTAAATCAAAGGAATAAACACTGCTACTAAGGGTCTCCAATCGCTTTTTGGCTACTTCCAAATCGAGATCATCATAGATAGCCAATGTAATGTGGGGTCTGCCGTTGGCGCAAGTGAGACACTTGCCCTTTTCCAACCTTTCCAAACTCCTCCAAATACTCGTTATATAAGTCTCCGCTTCCTTATTAAAGTATAGATTTATGGCGTATGTCATTCATTACCTCCGGTTGATCATTGCTTTCTCTTTAATTTCTTGAAAGGACTATGCTTTCTCCTTCTAGGTATAAAAAAATACGCCCACACTTACGATATTTTAACCATTACGGTGGTACGGCTCATCCTATTAAAGATAGCGGCGAATTTATTAATATAGTAGCATCCGCTCCATCTGGGAAATGGCTGCGGACCCCATCACATCCATAATTTGTCTTTACAAACAATTGATCTATGAATTACAATTTACATAGCATAAATACTTGGCTAGGGGTGCCGAACGGCTGAGAGGAGATAACTCCAACCCTCGAACCTGATGTGGCTAATACCACCGTAGGGAAGCTTACCGTTTTCAGTTGAGAAGCTTACTTTCGGTAAGCTTCTTTTTTGAGCTTTGCCCGCACAAGCTTAGTTAAGCCCCTACTATTCTGATAGGAAGGGGAAAACGAATGATTTATACTACCCAAATGGATGCTGCTAAAAAAGGAGGGGATTTCCCTGTTAGCAGAAAAATTTGATGTTTTCTTATTTGATTTGGATGGCGTTATCTATATCGGCGGTAAACTGCTCCCCGGTGTAAAGGAAACCCTGGTACAACTGCGCAAGCTAAATAAACGTATCTATTTCTTAACCAATGACCCGATCCCCACACGACAGCAATTCGTCGAACGATTACAAAGTCTTGGTCTAGAAGTTCACTTGGACGAGGTAATTTCCAGCGGTTGGACCACAGCCAAAAATCTCAGCTTAATGAATATACGTTCTGTCTATGTATTGGGAAGTGAAGGTCTAAAAACGGAGATCCGGCAGTTTGGAATAGAGTTGGTGGAAAATGGTCCCTGCCAAGCTGTGGTTGTGGGGCATGATGATCAACTTTCCTTCGGTCATATAAGCCAAGCCATTCGGTTGATTAACCTGGGTGCCAACTTTATTGCCACCAACGTCGACGCAACCTTTCCCGGCCCCGAAGGCCCTTGCCCAGGAACCGGTGCCATCGTTCGTGCCATTCAGACCTCCTCTGGTAAACGTCCGGTCGTCATTGGGAAGCCCTATCCCCCAATGTTTCGCACAGTCCTTGATCATCTAGATCCCAAGCTAGGGGTGGCCATGGTAGGGGACAATCCCTATACCGATATCCTAGGGGCTCACCAGCAGGGAATCACGGCGATTTTCTGCTCGGACAAGGCCATCGCTTTCCCTTCCCCTAAGGATTTCCGCCTTCCGGATGCCAGAATCTCAAACCTCAGAGGAATTTTTAACCCTACAATAACGGCTCGTCCCTGGGACAAGCCCACCTATGCCTGGCCAGAAACCGTTGAACCTGCTGTGGCAGCCGTGATTTTTGACGAGACTGACAGGATTCTTTTAATTAAAAGAATGGACTTTAATGTGTGGGGCTTGCCCATCGGACACATCGAACCCGGCGAGACCGTGCAGGAAGCTATTATCCGGGAAGTCAACGAAGAAACCGGCCTACAGGTAACAGTGAGCCGGTTCATCGGAGTTTACTCAGACCCACGGTTCCTCGTGGTGTCTCATCCTTCGGGTAAGGTAAGTCATTACATTACATCCTGTATGGAATGCAAGATCGTTGGGGGGCATTTGAGAGCAGACGGTGTGGAGACTGCGGAGGTTGCCTTCTTTAAGCTGGATAACCTACCGACCAACTGCCTATCCCTACACGGTGAATGGCTAAGGGATTTACTGGGTCGGAACAACACCGTGGCGATAAGATAATGTGGTCCCTATTATGATAGAGGGGTAGAAATTCAACTGTTAAAAACAAAAGGACCGAACAGTTCGATTTTCACTGCTGCCGGTCTTTTTGTAACAAATCATGCTAATTCTTTACCTCTCCTTTAAGGTATTGTTCTTATTTAAGGGGAAACACAATTTTTGTTAAAAGTTCGCTTTCGGGCACATCCATCGGAGAATTATAGTAAAACTCGTAAGCCACTCCCGTGGGTGTATAACCATTTTCATCGATCCACTGCATCATTGCGTTATAAACTGGCTCCGTTTGATCGTATGGGCCCTTATAAAGACAGGATACCCTCTTCCCTGCCGGGATTTCATTTGGCTTAATTTCACCTTGCCCTGCAAGGGGTTTTGCAACCGGGAAGCCCATCTCCACATCAAGATCTTGCATATCCATGTTGTAATACCCTGCAAAGGGCGCGTCTAACGGTTTCTCCCCTACTTCGGACAAATATTGAAAGATCGCCTGATATGCTTTGCCTAACTCCTGTGGCAGGTTCCCAACAGCAGTCCTTGTACGCATAGAAAGTACCGGTTGGGCCGGTTGCTCCGTTAATTCAAATTTGTAATTCATAAAATTGCCCCCTTTAGCTTTTTGTAGATTATACCATTGGGAACATGACAACTGTATGTCATGTTTCGGTTGTATATTTTTTATAAATTTCTTTCGATGTTTCTGCAAGAATCGTTCGAATGCGGGGCGGGCTGACAACCTCCACGCCGGTCCCAAAGCTTAAAAGAAACCCATACAGCCAATTGTTTTCAGGGAGCAAGACATTAACCATCATCCTGCCGTCCTCATGCATCCGAGTATCTTCACCGAACCACTCCTCGACAATGCTTTCCATCTCTTTCTCAAAAACCAACTCCAGGGATACCAAATTTTCTGGTTTTTGCCATTCACTTTCCCAGGGAAACTGCTCCAGGGATATTTCCCTCGATTTATAGGCGGTTTCCAAAACAACCAGTTCTTTTATCCTTGCCAGCTTAAAAAGCCGAAAGTCCCGTCTTAGTTGACACCACGCATAGAGGTACAATTTTTGTCCTTTTAAAACCAGCGAATAGGGTTCTACTCGGCGGCTTGTCCTCTTCCCTGTTGAATCTGTATAGATAAACTCAATCTCTCGCAAGCTTTCTATGGCCTTGCGTACAGCTACTACTTTTTCTTTAAGGAGACTGTTTCCTCCCCAGGGGGACAAGTCAATTACAAGCTGGTTTACCTTTGTATTGAGCATCTCAAGCTGGGTTGGGGATAACGTATTCTTGAACTTCTCTAATAAAACTTGATGCTTGTGATCCGGTATGGTTTCGGCTACTCCTTTTAACGTCGTTATAATTGCAGCCATTTCGTCTTCAGTCAGTATACTCCTGTCTAAACGGTAGCCTTCTGCTATTCCTATCCCGCCGTTCACTCCCTGATAGGTCACAATCGGTATCCCTGCCAGGTTTATTGCATCTATATCCCGAAGAATTGTCCTCACGGAAACTTCAAACATTTCAGCAAGTTCTTTTGCCTGAACACGTTCCCTTCTAAGTAGTATGACTAAAATAGAAATCAGTCTGTCGATTTTCAATCAATCACACCCTTTTAACTAACCGATTACTAGGTACCAAGCCTTGATCCGTATCCGGTTTTTGATGTTTTTTATTTTGTCATCGGCTATCAAAAGACGGATGCCTGCCCAAGGTGTTTTGTTATCATTCATCTGCTCATAGTTTTCAGCTTCGATATCCTGCTTTATTATATCGATAGCTTCTTTAATATCCCCCGCCTTCAGGATAACAACTTCTTTATCCTCCCTGACTCTAAGTTGGAACGGCTGATCATTTTTTCGATATCCGAATGCATCCACGCTGAAAACCCCGTAACGGTGCTTTTTATATTCTTTCGATTCATAAATGGATTTCAAAATACTTGTTGTAGTTATCATAATCAATCGTATAACTCCTAGTTAGCTGACTATCCTCTTCTAAATGATATACTAAAACCATCTCTCTTACTGATTTTTTATCACTTTATTTTGTGCTCTATCAGCGGGCTTTGCATTATAGATGGAAGCCAGACTCCTTTACTTTTGCTTGCTTTTTCATCTAATTCATCGTGGGGTCAGGCTTACCGCATTGTATTTTTATTTTACAATCCTGCAAGCCTGACCCCTTCTAGTTCTTCTGGTTAAAGTATCTCTACATACCCCTCCGTTCCATTTACCCGAATGATCTGTCCATCTTTAATTAATTTAGTGGCGTTTTCGACACTTACCACCGCTGGGAGTCCATATTCCCTAGCAATTACAGCCCCATGGGTCATTAGACCGCCCACTTCCGTTACCAAGCCTTTAACTGATACAAATAGCGGCGTCCAACTGGGATCGGTAAATGCCGTGACCAAAATATCGCCCTCGCTTATAGTTGCGTCCGCCATCTTTAAAACCACCCGTGCACGGCCTTCGACGATACCGGCTGAGACAGGCATGCCCGGCAAAGCACCCGGAGGAATATTGCCAATGGTGTATTGACCGGATATGATCTCACCATCAGATGTCATTACCCGGGGCGGTGTCATTTTCTCATATGCCTGGTAATCCTCTTTTCTCTTAGTAATGATGCTATAATCCAGTAAATTCGTACGAACCACCTCTCGGAGTTCATCAAAATATAGATAATAGATGTCCTCCTTCTCCCGGATGATTCCCTTTTGCACAAGTACAGCGGCCTCTTTTAGCAAGGCTTGTTTATAAATGAAGTAACGTTGAATAAAGGCATATTTAGGATATTCCCGATAACCAATAAAATTCCGCAATAGACGGATCATCTTCTTTGTCTTTTTGGCTTTACTTTTACCCCCGGGCAATTTTTCCAAGTGATTCATAAGCTCGCGTTTCTTCTGCTCTGCTTCCTGCAGCCCTTGCTGAAATTTAAGGCCACTGGCATGGGGGTCAAAATTTTTTATATTGCCTAGAATCATGGGAATAAGTGCTGTGGGTTGTTCACTCCAACGGGTTCTGGTGATATCAATTTCACCGGAACAACGCATGCCATACTTTTTTAGATAGGCCTGGATGGATTTGCTGACAGCATCCCCGCCAGGAATCATGGCCAAGTCCTCAAAAAAGGTCTTATCATCGGCATGATGAAAATATTCAATTACCGCTGGAAACGGACGGACAACATCCGATACATCTAACAGGGCAAGCCCCATTTCCGATGTGATGTTGTTGGCTACTGATTGGGAAAGTGTGTCTGCTGCACTCTTTTTGCCCAGCCACTTCTCCATTTTCTTGTTAAGCCAATCTGCCGCATATACACCAACAAGAATAATACCCATACTGTGAGGGCTATACATGATTTCTTTTAGTTCCTTATGGTCCTCTAAAATGAATGCAAATAGCTCATCGCCACTTAGGTTGGCAATCCTCTGCTGTAGATTTCTGATTGATGCCTCATTGTTCGAAATAAGCTTTTGAACAATCGTGGCATCATTTTTAAAGTAAATCCTCAGGGCCTCAACAGGAAGTGCCCAGGATAGCTGCTCTGTACCCAGCCTAAAAGCTCTTTTACCTTTCGGTAGCGATTGCATAAATGCCTTTCGCTTCGTTAACCTCGAGAGCGCGTTATTCATCAATGGGTCACTCTTGTTCATGGTACGGAGCAGTATCTTTCGTCCAATGGGCGAGGCCAAGTCGTGTGTTAGGTCCATAAATAGCCTGCCGCCGGCTTTGTAGAATGGAAAATCCGATGATAAAATCTGAAAGAAGGACATACCCAATGGTTTGATGGCATCTGTCATCATTTGCCCATGGCCTATGGATAGATACACATGGTTCCTTCCATCGTTAACTTGCGGTATCGGGTATAAGGTAGTGATGGGACGGCTCTGAACGATAAAAAAGTCATCTTCCAAAAGACACCATTCAATGTCTTGGGGACAGCCAAAATAGGCCTCGATCTTTCTACCCATAAGCTCCAGTTGTAAAATTTGCCGGTCTGTCAATGTCGGCTTATTTTGCTGTTCGGGCTCAATCTCCCGTTCCGCCGTGCCACCTTCTCTTAAGGCATAACTGGCCAATTTCTTGGTGGAGATCTTCTTATCAATGATGGTGCCGCCCCTCACCTTATAGATATCAGCATTTACCCGGCCAGAGACCAAAGCTTCACCCAGCCCAAAGCTGGCATCAATGGACAGCACCTTCCTATTGGCGGTGACAGGATCGGCCGTAAACATAATCCCGGATGCTTGGGGAAAAACCATTCGTTGGATAACCACGGACAGATAGACCTTACGATGGTCAAACCCGTTCTGCATACGGTATATCACCGCTCTGTCTGTAAACAGGGAAGCCCAGCATTTGCTAATATGCTGCAGGATAGCATCCTTTCCGATAACGTTCAAATACGTATCCTGCTGACCCGCAAAGGAAGCCGACGGCAGATCCTCAGCGGTAGCACTGGAACGCACGGCATAGGTATTTTCCTCACCAAACTTTGAAAGATAGCGAAGGGTTACTCCCGCGATGTCCTTTGGGATCCCTCTCCCTTCGATATACCTACGTATTTTTCCACTGATATCCCCGATTCTTTCCCTGTCATCCACCTTTAAATAGGATAGTTGATTCAGCAATTTATTAAACTCCCCATTATGACCGATAATTCTTTGATATGCCTCGGTGGTGACACAAAAACCTTCCGGCACCCGTATTCCCTCAATCCTTGAAAGTTCACCCAAGTTTAAGCCTTTGCCACCGACAAGCGGGAGCTTTGTTTTGTCAATTTCCTGGAACTCAAGTACATATGAATTCATACAGGCAGGCCTCCCTATCTCAATCATCATCGGGGTCAGGCTGGCAGGATTTATCACAGTTTAGGCCAATACTGCCAGCCTGGCCCCGATGTTGCTTTGTTGCACTGTTATTCGAGCATGTGCTGCGTGATACAATGGCTGCGCCACCATCAGATTAACCCGAATGTATGGGTCCAAAGCTTTCATAATCTCCATGGCCACAGGATAAATCGGCCGGTCGGTGTTGTATATTTCGGGGGGCCACTGCAGCCAGATGGCCTGCTGCTGATCAAATTCACCAGGAAAGGTGTAAGACTTAGAGGCAGCCTGAGGACTGGGTTGAACGCTTTCAGGTTCTTTATTGGCCCGATGGTTTAAGTTACAGCCGTCAATTATCACCAATAGGCAAGTCAAACTTAGCAGAACAATTACGTAGTGTCTTTTCATTTAAACCTATCTTTGGTTTTTTAGTTAATATAACCATCGGTAATATAATTATTATTCTTGGAAGGAAGTTCTTTGATTCCGATTATAAAAGGATTTTGATAGGGTTTAATGGACAATGGGTCTGGTTCAATTTTTGTACCATGTTACTTTGATAAAACATTTGAGCCACCATTTTATAGTACTTGCCAGTTAACCTCCGCTTCCTCATCAATTCTATATCCAATTTCACTGTTTCTTAAATCATAACTTCTTTTTACCATCTGTTGCCAAGAGATGCTTTCAGAAAACAGTGTCAATTGGTTTCTATTCGGAAAGTATCTCTCTACGAGTCTTTTCTCCATACTTTCTTGAGATTCATAGGAACCATCTGATCGTATATTCTTCACATCATATCCTAATTTATAAAACTCCCTCGCCACCATGATATTTCGATGACAAGTACTTGGATCTTTCTCTGCACACATGAACACAAAAGTGTAATTCGATTTCGTACCTGCTTCAATTTTGCGAATACCCTCTAAAAAGTTATTTGATTGGGTATACAAATTAAAATCTAAATAGCCATTCTTATAATATTTTTTGTCTTCTTGTCGTGCTCCAAATTCCTTCCTATAGTTTCTATAAATCATTCCTGTTGAGCTCAATAATTTTTCTAGGTTTTTTTGATTGTACTCTTCATAGAATTTCGAAATTGGGTTACTTCTTACATCAATCAAGCTGTTTATTTTATATTCTTTAAGAACTCTAATAAATTCATTTATCTTGAAACCCGCATAGCCAATTGTAAAAACCTCTTTCATCTAATCACCACCAGAGACTAATTAGAAATTTTTTTACGATACTATACACTAATAAAAATACTTTTTGTAGGCCGAATATGATTGGCGTCTTCCATATTTGGTATCAGGCCCTTGGACTCCTTTGCTCATTTTTTGCCTAATTTAGAAATACTGGGGCTAATTTTTTAGATTTTTTAATTATCCAATATCTCCACAAACCTTTTTGAAGCTGGAGAAAGGGATATATTCTTTGAGAAACAAAGCCCGATACTCCTTTTGGGTATTTCCTCCACCGTTTTAACCTGGTATAAACCCCCGTTTTTTAAATATTCCTGTGAAAACTCTTTAATTACGCAAGCAATACCTAAGTTTATTTTTGCAAATTCTAATAATAGGTCATGGGAGCCAAGCTCAATTTCTGAGGTGATTTCAATATCCTTTGATAAAATATATTTTTCAACATACTGTCTTGAATTTGACTTAGCATCAAGTAATATTAATGGTAATTTTGATAATTCTTCAAAACTTAAAGGTGTAGAAAGTATATTCTTGTATTTATCACCACAAACAAAAATATCTTGCACATCCATACATCTTTTTATTTCTAAAGAAGAGTCTTCAATGGGAAAATTACAGATGGCAATATCAATTGTCCCTGACTTTAACATCGCACAAAGTTCTAAAATTGTTCTGTTCACAATTCTTAGCTTAATATTGGGGCATTCATTGTGAAATTTATCTAAGTAAGGTAGTAAAAAATATCGAAATATAGCATCCTCTACCCCTATTTTTAAATCTCCCAACATTATGTTTTTAGATTCTAATAATTTTTCTTCGCCTGCATTAATTAAATTCATAGCAGAATTTGCATACTCAAAAAGGAGTTTCCCTTCATTCGTAAGAATTACTCCCTTCGATGTTCTTGTAAAAAGCCTTACCTCAAGCTCCCCTTCCAGCTGCATAATTGCTTGACTTACAGCCGGCTGCGTCATATGTAGTGCTTTTGCCCCTTTAGAAAAGCTTTCACATTTAGCGACTTCACAAAAAACTTTATATAAATCTAATTTACTGATCACATAAGCTCTCCTTATATCACCCATTATATATATTTATTTTACTTATATCATAAAGATATTGTATAGTACAAGTATAAGTGTTAAACACGCACTTATCTAAAATTGAAAAGAAATAAGGAGATATAAAATGGAAAGAATGGTCGGAACTGTCATTAGAGGCCTGCGTGCCCCGATTATCAATAAGGGGGACGATATTACAGAAATAGTTGTCAACACTGTATTAAAGGCTTCAGAAACAGAAGGCTATTCCATTAATGATAAGGATATTGTTACTGTAACAGAATCCGTTGTAGCCCGTGCTCAAGGAAATTATGCAACTATTGATAATATTGCAAAGGATATCCGTTTAAAGTTTGGCAAGGATACGATCGGAGTAATCTTTCCTATTTTAAGCCGTAACCGCTTTTCTATTTGCCTTCGCGGTATTGCAAAAGGGGCTAAGAAAATTGTTTTAATGCTTAGCTATCCCTCGGATGAGGTAGGCAATCACTTGGTAGATATCGATATGCTTGACGAAAAAGGTGTTAACCCTTGGACAGATGTTTTAACTGAGGCAGAATTCCGTGGCTATTTCGGATATGAAAAACATATTTTTACTGGTATTGATTATATTGATTATTATAAATCTATAATTGAAGAGTATGGTATTGAATGTGAGATTATCTTCTCAAACACCGCAAAAACCATTTTAAGTTATACAAAAAATGTTCTGACTTGTGATATTCACTCAAGATTTAGAACTAAAAAAATATTAAAAGCAAGTGGCGGAGATAAAATTTATAGCCTCGATGATATTTTATCAACTTCTATTGATGGCAGTGGTTATAATGAAGCCTATGGCCTTTTAGGTTCAAATAAAGCAACCGAAGAAAGTGTTAAGCTTTTCCCACGTAATTGTCAATCTGTTGTGGATAGTATACAAGCTATGCTTAAAGAAAAGACAGGTAAAGCTGTAGAAGTTATGATTTATGGCGATGGCGCCTTTAAAGATCCTGTGGGCAAGATTTGGGAACTGGCTGATCCTGTGGTGTCGCCCGCTTATACAGCAGGACTTAAAGGTACACCTAACGAAGTTAAATTAAAATATCTTGCCGATAATAATTTTGCTGATTTAAAAGGGGAAGAACTTAAAAAAGCTATTTCAGAATATATTATCAATAAAGAATCAAACCTGGTAGGTGCTATGGAAGCACAAGGCACTACCCCACGACAACTTACGGATCTTATTGGGTCACTTTCCGACTTAACCTCAGGCAGCGGAGATAAAGGTACCCCTATCATCTATATCCAAGGCTATTTTGATAATTATACAAAATAATGAAACCACCCGCGTGGTTTCCTACGGGATCATCCCTCATGGGAAATAATATAGGTAAAGTAACGCCGTAGTATTTGCTGCGGCGTTCTCTGCTCTTTCAGACAAAAAGCGGATTAAACCTGAATCAGCTTATCCGTGGACATGGAATCGATCACCTTGGGGCCGGAGGGTAAGTTGAAAACCGGATGATTGCAGCGATTCATCGTAAAAACGAGTAAAGCCGTCAACGGTAAGTTTGAACAGTTGTTGGGGCTGTACATCGAACAGAGATACCATCCATCCAGCGCCGACAAATCCAGTGGCAACGGCAAAAATTCCTGTTGGGCTCATTAATTTTTCTAGGTTTTTTTGATTGTACTCTTCATAGCTAGTCAAGTCCCTCTTCGTTTCAAGGATGCCATTGATATTTAGCTAAATCGATCGTCCCATTTAAACCGACTTCAATCCCTTCGTTCTTTAGAATCCGCTCTTGCTCATTATAGGACTCTTTATTTTGCAGGGCGATCTTTCCCTTTGCATTAATGACCCGCTGCCAAGGCAGGTTGTGCCTTCTGCTCATAGAATGAAGTATACGGACGACTTGGCGGGCGGACTGGGGGCTTCCTGCAAAGCCTGCAATCTGCCCATAAGTCATGACTCTGCCTCTGGGTATGCTTCGTATAATGTCAATTACTCTCTCGGTAAAAGGTGTCATTCTAAATATCCTTTCTATACATAAGTTTTATTTTAGAATGCTCTATTAACTAAAGTATAAGAGGCTAGCCAAAACACGGCTAGCCTCAAAACTTATCTTTTAATATAAATTTATAGAAGGGCCTATAAATTTCACAATTTTACATATTATTACCATAATTTTTTTAAATTCTAGTTCTACAATGAAAAACATGAGGTGGATTTCTGCCTGGAGTAGGGGTAACCTTTGTGGTTATCCTTTTATTCATTGGACGGAATTTAGATCCAGCCAAAACAATTAAAGGAGCTGTAACTCATGAAAAAAAGATTCCTTACATTCGTACTGACGGTAGCTATGATAACAGTAATCGGCCTAGCGGCGGAAGCAGGAACAACTACAAAGCAAATCACCATTACCGATCAGGATACCCAGATCTACGTAAATAATAATGTCATCCGTTTACAAGAAAATGAAGAACCTATTCTTTACAACGGCAGAACCTTTGTTCCTATTCGGTTGGTTTCGGAGGCCCTCAACCAGACTGTTCAGTGGGACGGAGCAAATAAGGCAGTGAAAATAACAGGCAATACGGGGACATCAACCGACGCATTAACTCAAAAGGATTTAGAAATTCAGAATCTAAAACTGCAAATAGAAAATTTAAATAATACCATAGCAACTCTTGAGTCTTCTGCCGATGATGATGATAAAATAAGTGATTTAGAGGATGATTTAGCGTCCGATTATGATTACCTAGAAGATGTAAGGATTGATGCTATTCGTCTAGCTGGCGATGAAGATGATATCGATGTTACGATTGAAGTTAATCTGGATGACTATGCTGATGATTGGAGCGACCTGGACGACAACGACATTGAGGACTATCTGGAGGATCTGGTTGACAGTATTCAAAATAAATTATCGGGTGATACTGAAGTTGAAGGAGAAATTATCGATAACGACAGCAATGATGTTTTGGTTAAATTCAACAAGTATGGGGACGACAGCCTTGATGTGACGTTTAAAGACGATGATTATCGGGATAGCAGCTCAGATTCAGATATAGAGACGATTGAGGACGATCTCGAGGGAAATAATTTTGATGTAGGTGACCTAACCTTTACAATTACCAATGTTTCCTTTGACGACGATGATGAATCTGTTACCGCAACCCTTGAGGCGGATGATGACGATGCAGCCTCAGAGTGGGATGATTTAAGCAACAGTACCATCGAAAGTGATATAACAGATATTTGCGAGTATCTTGCTGATGCCTTTGAAGACGATGCAGATGTCAGCGTTGATACCGTTACCGTTTACTTCTACGATGAAGACCAAGATTCAATCGATACCTTTACCTATTATGTGGCTGATAATGACTTGGTTTAGAAGGAATGCTCACATGCCATTTTACCGTACACGGTTGATGCAAGTGCCCTTTTGAGGTGGTAAGTAATGACCATCCCTCTTGGGCCGTGCGGGAAAAACTCAAATTTTTGGAGTTGCGTTAGGTTGCTTGGCAATTGCAATCTATCTTGGATGTCGTACGCTTCGTTCTCACATATTAATCAAGCTATAAAATCAGATTACCACCTTTGTCTTGCAGGTGGTAATCTGATTTTTACTTTTATAAAAAATTTCTCCGTCACTTATGATACGGTTCGTTATGTATAATCTTAAACCAACGGTATATCTGTTCCATTAGCAACAGCCTCACCAGTTGATGGGGGAAGGTGAGGTTGGATAAGGAGAGGAGAAGGTTCGCCCTTTGGGTTAAGGAGGGGGCTAGGCCGATGGAGCCGCCGATGATGAAGGTCAGGTCGCTTTTACCGGAAATGGCCAGGGTTTGGATTTTGTTGGCCATTTCTTCGGATGAGAGCATTTTACCTTTTAGATCTAAAACAATTAAAAAGGTATCTGGTCTGAGCTTTTTTAATAGTTTGTCCGCCTCCTTCTGGCGAATCCTTTCTTCCAGAGCTGGAGAGGCGTTTTCTGGGCAGGGTTCGTCTGGTACTTCGGTTAGATCGACTTTGGCGTAGGGGGTCATTCGCTTGGTGTATTCTTTAATCCCTTCCACCAAGTATTTTTCTTTTAGTTTGCCAACACAAAGAATTGTTATTTTCATGCCAATTCCATTTCCCGGTTGTCTTTATCGATAAATCCCACTTCTACCTGGCAGCCAAAGAACCGCTGCAGCAGTTCTGCCAGCTCATCTCTGGCGGCGATTACATTTTGATCGTTTTGACCTTTAAATCCATCAATGGGAAAAAATATGTTTTTACTTTCTTCCGTTACTTTGCCTTGTTCACTCTGCCGCCAAATCCATCTGCGGGTTTTTACTTTGTCACCCACTGAATAAATCAGTTCTCCTTGCTCCAGATACTCCTGCTCTGATTGGCCAAAGGGAATAAATTGATCTCCCTGATGGGAAAACCGTACACAAATATCCCCGGTTGCACTGTCCATGTCATGGGCCCCCAGGGGGACAAGGTATTTCAAGGATATGGCATTGCCAAGATCAACCACGGGATTTATTTCGGGAAAGCCCTTCTTTTTTGCTATGCGAGAAGCCATGGCTTCGATGGAACTCATAAATTTATTGGGATTCATCTCAAGTTTGGTAAAAGCCTCCCTATAGGGTATGATTTCCTTGGCTTCTTTTACTTTAGCAGCCCCAAATTTATCTTCGATAGCTTTAATACTGGCTTCTAACAGGCTGCTAATCTCGGTATTTTCAACCTCGTTATTAATGCCCCTGGCAACGACAACAGCAAAACAAACGCTTTCCATTTTCTCAAAAACATCTTTGGAAACAATGAATTTCATTTTACCCTTCCTTCCGCCCTCAATTTATAGCCTATGTTAATTTAATATTCCTTATTTTGCAAGCTTGTCTGATAACTCGTTCAAATACTAACGGTTCACTTTGGAAAAAATGGATAGGTATTAAAAATAGAGCAACAATATAACGTAATCCTTTGCTTATTAAACATAAAAGGGCTGATATTATTTGGACTTTAATCTGCAAGAAATGATATTTGGTTTTATTGGTGGCCTGGGAATCTTTTTGTTTGGTATAAAATATATGGGGGATGGTCTTCAGGCGGCGGCAGGGGATCGGTTAAGGGACATTTTAGACCGTTTCACAACAAACCCCTTGATGGGTGTATTTGCCGGGATGTTTATTACCATACTGATTCAATCCAGCTCAGGCACCACCGTACTCACAGTGGCATTGGTTAGTGCGGGATTCATGAAGCTTAGGCAAGCCATCGGCGTAATTATGGGAGCCAATATCGGCACCACCGTCACCGCCTTTATTATCGGGATTGATCTTGGTGAATATGCCCTGCCAATTATTGCCTTGGGTGCTTTTTTGTTATTCTTCTTCAAAGGTAAAGCCATTCATTCCTTTGGCCAATTTTTCTTTGGCTTTGGGGCATTATTCTATGGCTTAGAGCTAATGAGTGAAGGAATGAAGCCCCTTCGTTCTTTGGAGCAATTTCAACAACTCATGCTGATGTTAAGTGATAACCCCTTTTTAGGTGTGTTGGTGGGTACTCTTTTTACAGTTATTGTTCAAAGTTCCAGCGCCACCATCGGTATCCTACAGCAGCTTTATTCACAGGGAGCAATAAATTTAAACGCCTCTTTACCCATCCTATTTGGTGATAATATTGGTACGACAATTACCGCTATCCTGGCCTCCCTGGGAGCTTCAGTATCTGCTAGAAGGGTAGCCTTTAGCCATGTACTGTTCAATGTTATTGGTACAGCCATTTTTTTAACTATTTTAGGATTATATACAGGATTGATCGGTTATTTGCAGACCGCACTGGGTTTAAATCCGGAAATGACCATTGCCTTTGCCCACGGCATTTTCAATGTATCGAATACCATTCTCCAGTTTCCCTTTATCGCCGCACTTGCCTGGGCTGTAACAAAAATAATTCCCGGCGAAGACGTTTATGTGGATTCCAGCACCAAATTTTTAAATCCAACCTTTATTGAACATTCCCCTTCAATTGCTTTGGGGCAAGCAAAGAAAGAGATTCAGCGCATGGCTGAATACGCCAAGGATGCCGTCTCTGAGGCCATTCACTTTTTAAATACCAAGGAAAAGAAACATGCAACCCTGGCCCTGGAATATGAAAAAGCCATTAATCACTTTGATAAGGTGATTACGGAATATTTGGTGGAACTTTCAACCAGGCCTTTAAGCCCCCTTGAATCGGAAGAACATAATCGGCTGATGAATACAATTCGAGATATTGAACGTGTGGGAGATCATGCGGAAAATATTATTGAGTTGCTTGAATTCCGGGTGGAAAAGAAAGTTAACCTCTCCGAAGATGCAAAGACTGAACTAAATGAAATGTTTCAATTAACAGTTGAAACCTTCCAAACTGCCCTTGATTCCCTCTTTGGTAACAACAAAGAACTGGCCAGAACGGTGTTAGTAAAGGAAAAGCAAATTGATCAGATGGAGCGCGAGCTGCGCCAGGCACATATTGTTCGCCTGAATGAAAGGGTCTGTACGGGGGATGCAGGGGTCTTCTTTGTTGACATTGCCAGTAATCTCGAACGAATCGGTGATCATGCAGTAAATATAGCCGAAGCGGTTTTGGGTGAGCAAATTTAGTATGGAATAATAAAGACTGCTGGCAATTATCGACAGCAGTCTTTACTGTTTCTGTTTTGCTGTTACAGCCCTTTATTAACCAACATCAAAGCTAAATCTAAGACACGGTTGGAGTAACCCCACTCATTGTCATACCAAGAAACAACTTTCACCATATTTCCCTCGATAACCATCGTTGACAGACCATCAATAATAGAGGAGTTGGGGTTACCGTTAAAATCCTTGGATACCAGAGGCAGGGAACTGAAAGCTAGAATACCCTGCAAAGGTCCCTCCGCGGCTTCCTTAAAGGCGGCGTTAACCTCTTCCGCAGTGGTGGAGACAGCTAATTCAGCCACCAAATCAACCACTGATACGTTTGCGGTGGGCACACGCATAGCAAAACCATTTAACTTTCCCTTCAGATCTGGCAGAACCAGCGCCACCGCTTTAGCTGCTCCGGTGGTTGTGGGAATGATAGACTGGCCGGCTGCCCGGGCACGGCGTAAATCTTTGTGGGGCAGATCTAAAATTCGTTGGTCATTGGTGTAGGAGTGTACCGTGGTCATCAAACCTTTAACAATACCAAACTTCTCGTGCAGTATTTTGGCAAAGGGAGCCAAGCAGTTGGTGGTGCAAGAGGCATTCGAAAGTATATGATGCTGCGCCGGGTCATAGGCCTGATCATTAACCCCCATGACAATGGTGGCATCCACTTCCTTGGCTGGTGCAGAAATAATAACTTTTTTAGCTCCTGCCTGGATATGTTTGGCAGCATCCGGGCCAGTTGTAAAGCGTCCGGTAGACTCAATCACGATCTCTACCCCTAATTCAGCCCAGGGAAGTTTGGCTGGGTCGGTTTCTGCACATACCTTTATTTCCTTGTTATTAACGATGATGCTGTTTTCGGTACAAGCAACCTCTGCCTCAAACTCACCGTGTATAGAATCATATTTTAATAAATGGGCCAGGGTTTGTGGATAAGTAAGGTCGTTGATTGCTACAATTTCAAGGGGCGACCCCTGCTGTAGCAAACCCCTTTTAAACATAGCCCGGAATGCATTTCTACCGATTCTCCCAAACCCGTTAATGGCAATTTTTGTCATTAACAACACCTCCAAATATTATCATTTTAGTCAACTGACTAGTTTGACTCTCCCGCTAATGAACCCATCATGACCCTCGGTAAAAACGATGAAACTAAAACGGGGCCATGAGCTAAAACCCTTTTCATTTATATCTGAGCTGTCAATACCTTAACCCCCATGTTTTCTAGTTCCTGATGTATTTCCTGGGGCAGCCCTGAATCGGTAACAATTGTATCTACCTTATTCCAGTGGGTAAAGGTATGGTGGTACACCTTGCCAAACTTTTCACTGTGAGCCAAAAGTATCACTTCATCTGCTGTGCTTAACATGGCTTTCTTTACGTCTAATTCCAATAGATTGTCCGTGGATAACCCCCGCTCAATACTGACCCCAGTGGCGGCCAGAAATAATTTTTTTGCGTTAAATCCCTCCAGACAAACCCTTGTCATCGGACCCACTAAAGCATTGGTTGAGCCTCGAACTAATCCGCCGGCAACCAATACATTGATTTCTTCATTAAGCGATAAAACATTGGCAATGGGCAGTGAATTTGTAAACACCACACAGGACTTGTTTAATGATTGTGCCATGGCCAAGGTAGTTGTCCCGGCATCAAGAATGATCGCTTCACCCTCAGTAACCATATCCGCCGCTAACCGACCGATGGAGGTTTTTTCACGCTCAGCTTCACCCAACCTGGTTATAAAGCGGGCATCGTGAGAAATTTGGGGATATCGGGCCCTACCGTGTTCACGCTGTACCAGGCCTAAATTGGCAAGGGCTTTTAAATCCCGCCGAATGGTCATTTCCGACACACCGAAATGCTGAGCTAATTCAGTAACTGTAAGGTTTCCATGCTCCTGAAGTAAAAAGCGAATCTTTTCTTGCCGCTCCGTACTCAAGTTTTTTCCCCCTGTTAGCTTTGATTTACCATAACCACCTATCGGGCAACAGTAAATTTTGAATTTAAAGGTTCATTTGAACATTATATTCTGCCCACATTAACATATTCCTGCTGAAAATTATGTTTACATGAACATTTTTAAGGCTTGTTTCTTTTATCATTCTCTTTATTCGGCACTTTTAATTCAAAAAAGCAAATCCGTGTAAGTGGGCAAACGAACACCGATCTGCTTAATCTTTTCGCACTGCTTCTATCCTATGGAGGTGCACATTCTAGTTATGCCTAATTTCTTTTAGAGAACTTGTGTCATACCCCTGTCGATTAAACCTTTTTGACCATCCACAGTTATCCGTTCCCCGGTCTTACATAACGACAATGCCCGGGTCAGCCCTACCATGGTGGGAATATTAAATTTAGTCCCGCTACATTCATGCCTAGATCATCGCTTTAAGGGTCTCTATATTTTCGCTGGCCGGTTCGATCGCACCAATAATCTTCCTTCTACGCATACCATGCCGTCTGGTGTACTTAGTACAAGACTAGCCATTCACTAATTTCTTCACCCATTCCATCAGGATATCGGCGGAAGTAAGGTTGGTAGCCAGTGGAACATTGTGAACATCACAAATCCTTAGTAGTGCCGCAACATCTGGTTCATGGGGTTGAGCCGTTAAGGGGTCTCGCAGAAAAATCACGGCTGTAATCCCCTGGCCAGCTATGCGTGCACCGATCTGCTGATCACCGCCTAGGGGGCCAGATAAATAACAGTAGGGTTTAAGGGGTGTTTCCTTTTTGATCAAATTCCCTGTTGTCGCTGTGGCAATTAATTCGCATTCTTTTAGGACGCTTAGATGTTGTTTAACGAATTGAAGCATTTCTTGTTTTTTCTTATCGTGTGCAATTAGAGCAATGATGGGATTGACATCTGCCATTTTAGTCCTCCAGTTATTAAATTGTTCGTTTGCTTGCTTAATGCATTATATTCTGTTTAAAACAACAAATTCCTGCTGCTAATTTTGTTTATATGAACAAATGCCTTAATTAAAAAATCCAACAAGGGCGTACCTGCGGCACGCCTTTGTTGGATTTTCATTATATTTTCTACGCCCTTTTAATAACTGCACCAAGGGAGGTAAGTTTAGACTCCAGGTTGGCATAACCACGGTCAATAAAGTTCACATCACCAATTTCCGTGTCACCATTGGCCATCAGTGCTGCGATAACCAGGGCTGCACCGGCCCGCAGGTCGGAGGCCTTAACTTTCGTGCCTTGTAAGGAAGAAACACCTTCAATTACTGCCATTCTTCCTTCAACCTTAATGTTTGCCCCCATCCTTTTTATCTCATCCGCCACCCGAAAACGATTTTCGAAGATGTTTTCTACGATAATACTGGTGCCCGGTACGGTGGCTAAGAATGACATCATTTGGGATTGCATATCGGTGGGAAAGCCAGGGTATGGCATGGTTTTAATATCAATATTTTTAGCCTCTATGTTCGTGGCATTAACGCGAATGGTGTCTTCGCTAACTTCAACTTCAACATTTGCTTCTCTTAATTTAGCTGTTAAGGGTTCCAAATGCCTGGGTATTACACTCTCCAGAATAACTTCACCCCTAGTGGCTGCTGCGGCAACCATAAAGGTTCCTGCCTCAATCCTATCCGGAATAATGGTATGACGGCCGCCGATTAGTCGGTGCTGTCCTTCTATTTTAATTAGATCTGTCCCAGCTCCTCGCACCTTAGCCCCCAGGTTGTTGAGAAAGTTTGCCAAATCAACAATTTCCGGTTCCTTGGCTGCATTTTCAATGATCGTTTGACCATTGGCCAAACAGGCAGACATGATAATATTTTCTGTGGCCCCTACACTGGGAAAATCTAAATAGACCCTTGATCCTGTTAATCTGCCGGTTGTCCCCTGGATGATCCCTCTTTCTAAGTTCATCTCAGCGCCAAGGCTAATTAGTCCCTTGAAATGTAAGTCCATCGGGCGAACACCGATATTACAGCCGCCAGGTAAAGATACCGAAGCCTTACCATAACGAGTAAGCATCGGACCCAGTAATAGGTTGGAAGCCCTTAGCTGCTTCACCAATTCATAAGGTGCCTCTTCGGCAATCCTTTCCGGGCTCTTAAGAGATAAAGATTCCTCTCCCAGCCAGCGGATTTTGACACCCATGGTTCCCATTATTTCTAATAAAATCCGAACATCACTGATATCCGGTACATTATCTAATACAACCTCTTCCTCCGCCAATAATGCACCACATAAGATGGCGAGGGAAGAATTTTTAGCACCACTAACTTTTATCTTACCATGGAGCGCTTGTCCCCCTGTAATGATGAGTTTGCTCAAATGTTTAGACCTCCTAAAAGTAAATCGCTCCCAGATCAACTTAAAGTATATTCTATTGATGGTCTGGTAAATCCTGCTTCTTTAACAATTTATGGCCAAAAGTCCTATTGCTAGAGATTATTCTATGGTCTTTGCCCAATTTTGATAGTTTTCTTCAAAGTTCTTCATTTTAACTCCCAGGGACTTTTCTAATGCGATTTCCATTTTGTTTCCGGAGGCTAAATTTTTTAGTACTTCTTTCAGTACATCTTCACCGTGCACCTCGGCTATATAGCGAACAGCCAGGTAAGACTGGCGATAAGCTAAGGGCTGATTTGGCAGGTCGTCAAAATGCAGATTCATTTCAGCCAGTGGGTACAGGGGCTGATCCAGGGTAGCTTGCAACGAATCAAACTCAAAGCCGGTTAATTTATATTCTTCATATTGGGCCATGCCTTCGGTAAACCAGCGCGTATAATTGCCCGCTGTAATATAGTCCACCACCAAATGTGTAAATTCATGGGCCATGGGACCAGATTGAATAAATTCCTCCCGATACATCTCCGGGTCAGCCTCGTCTATCCATACCTGGGGTGAAAGAACCCTAATAACTCCCGCCCAATAAACTCCCATGGCACTCTCATTGGCTTCCCAACCAAAGTTACGGTTTAGATCCGCCCTTGAATTGTATACAATGATTGGTATCCTGCCTTTGCCCGTATAGCCATATTTTTCAGCGATGGGAGAGTAAAATCTTTCGGCGGCAGTTAAAACCAATGTCGCATCCTGTTCATTGCCTGGGGTATAACGAACCTTAAAATAATCTCCGTTGAGGGTGGTCATGGTTTTGGTTGACCACAGGGCCTTCTGCCTCATGCCTTCCCTAAAAAGAGTATAACTGGTGTTCTTAATCGTGTACGGCATTTTCATAAAAAAAGCCGCCAGGATCAGTAAGGCAGCAAGGGTTATTCCTATAAATTTATTTATTTTCGTATTCGTTGTTTCAATTTGAGGCATAAATAACCTCCATTCCTTATAACTAATTAATTATAATTATATTCTTGTTTGATGCTTAGTCCAAGTGGAAATAAAAAGAAGCCGAGCAATTATTGCCCGGCTTCTTTCTGCCATGTTTCGATTGATTTATGAGCTTCTTCTGCCTTTGGTCCTTTACTTTGAACCGTTAGAAATTTCTCCATGTGTGTAATAGCCGTTTTGTAATCTTTCTTTTCTGCCAAAAGCTTTGCATACTGGTAATTTAAGTCTGCATTATCCGGCTCTACTGCCAACGCACTCTTTAATTCCTGCTCGGCCGCCTCCAGTTTGCCCTGGGTATAGTACAGAAGGGCTAGGTTTTGGCGGGCAGAAACATCCTTGGGGTCAAGCTTGACTATTTTTTGATAGGCTTCACTGGCCTTATCGATCTTACCTGCTTGGGTGTAATGGGAGGCAAGGGAGGCCAAAAGGCCTTTATCCTCTGGCGTTTTCTTAGCCTGTTCTTCTAAATTTTTTATTCTTTCTTGCAGAGTAGTGGGTGTACCTGGATCCGTAGATCCACCTAGACCGGTCCAAGCTATTGATGAGGCTAAAAGCCCAAATGATAATACAGCAGCCAGCACACCAAGGACAATCCTTTGCATTTTGCTATTTTTTCTCTTTCTAAAAAACAACGAAATCACCTCAGCTAGATCACCATTAATTGCTATGGACAATCATAACAAATTGTCTATAAAAAGTAAACCACCCGCGTAACAAAGGGGTGGTTTTCATCGTCTTATATATAGCCAACTGGGTTTCTAGGTACTCCGTTGACAATGACTTCAAAGTGCAAATGGGGGCCTGTGGATCTGCCTGTGGAACCGACGTTACCGATACTCTGACCCTTATCCACTGTTTGTCCCACTTTTACATTAATCGTGGAAAGATGTGCATACCTGGTAACTACACCACTGCCATGATCAACATCCACACATTTTCCATATGCGCCATACCAATCAGCTCGTATCACACGACCAGAATTATAAGATCCCACAGGGCTACCATAGGCTTTGGCTAGGTCTACTCCTGTATGCATCCGCCCGCTCCTCTGGCCAAAGGGAGAAATTATTGCCCCAGAGGGCCTAGCACCACGGGAGGCAACCACCGTTTGGGCACTTCGCTCCACGATTTGTGGTTTGGCTTCCTTTATTACATTGACATTAAGGACTTGGCGTTCAATCTCCAGGCCATTTACGGCGACAATTTTATAGGTAACTTCCTTTAAACCATTCTCGGGTTTTTGTACCACCCGACTTTGTCCAAAGGGAAGATTTGCATTCTTCTTGATTTGCTGGGGCAAGGAAGTTTCTTCTTTGACGGTTTTTTCTACCGTTGCCTCTACGTTAAGCAGTGGTTCTGCTGCCCCGACCATTTTTATTTTTTGGCCAATTTGCATTCTTTCTGGCGTAAAATCGGGGTTTTCATCCTGTAGTTCTTCGGGGCTTATATTAAATTTGTTGGCAATCTCCCAAAGGGTTTCCCCTTCTTTAACTGTGTGATACCTGGGGACTCCATTTTCCCCCTTGAGGCGGCTAAGGGCATCTTCCAAAGATAAAATTTTGCTGGTCTCCACTGGCACACTTACAATGTCTACCTTTTCCCGGAAATCTACATTAAATTCCGGACCAACTTTATACTCATTTTTTAGCTCTTCTAAAACTTTCTCCGCAGTGGTTTTATCCTTAACAGCAACCTTTAAGCCGTTGTTCACCTTAATACCACTGGCTGTTGCCTCAAAGGTTAATTGTTCTGCCAATATTTGCTTGAGTTCTTCTTCACTTATTAGGCTATTATCTTTTTGGGTTGTCTGGTATGTAATACTTTGCAGTGGTTTAACATTGCTTCCTTTGGCTTGGTTTTCTTTCATTAACCAATTGACTACTTTTTCTGCCTGTACTTTGTCTTCCACTATCGCTACCACTTGACCATTCACTTCCACAGCACAGGCATTTTGGGCCTTCGCAATTGAAAACCCTCCCACTACAAGGCCTAATACCAGTAAAGCAGAAATTCCTTGCTTAAGCGTTTTGGGTTGTTTCCCTAACCATGTTTTTAGCTGTGTTATTTTTTCCTTTACTACCATGAGTCATCTCCTTTCGGTAACTTACGCTGTTATTATCGATGAATCGTATTTATTTTTCGAAATATGTCGTAGAAAGGCAAGACAAAGCGTGATAATTATACCATAATTTTCTGGCATAGTAAACGGTTAGGAAAACCTGCAGCTATTGCACAATAACCAGGGCGTGTTGCTGGCTGGATCGCTAGCAACACGCCCTGGTTATTAGGCCAATCCTGCTTGTTTTACTTTTAAATAAATAGCACACTCAAAGCGTTTCTTAGCCAGCTGACAACCCAGTTGATATGGTTTTAAAAGGTCATGGTTAAAAGCATGGGCATTGGCATGGCAACCACCGCTGCAGTAAAACTTGACCCAACAATTTATACAGTCTTCCTTATTATAAATATGGGCTTGACGGAAGCCCTCGATAATCTCCTGTCCTTGCACACCATCTTTCACATTGCCCAGTAAAAATTCCGGCTTCCCAACAAATTGGTGGCAGGGGTAAAGATCCCCCTCGGGGGTCACTGCTAAGTACTCGTAGCCCGCACCACAGCCAGATAACCGTTTCGGTAGGCAAGGCCCCCCGTTTAAGTCGATATTAAAGTGGAAAAAATTAAGGGGTTCTCCTGCATTCAGCCGGGGGAGTAGTTCCCTGGTTAGCCTTTCATATTCCGCCATGAGCACCGGAATATCTTCTTCCTTGAAGGCATAGTCCGTATCATTTCCGGCAACAACCGGCTCCACAGAAACGTCTTTAAAGCCTAACTCCGCCATATGCAAAACATCCTGACTAAAGTCCAGGTTGTGTCGCGTGAAGGTGCCTCTGATATAATAACCTCCTGGGGGTTGTTTTTGCACATATTCCTGAAAGGCTTTAGCCACCTTCTCATAGGAGCCTCTGTCACCGGAAAATGGCCTCATGCTATCATGGACCTCCGGCCGGCCATCCAAGCTCAATACCGCCGCCATTTTGTTTTCAATTAGGAACTGCTGCACTTCTTCATTTAATAAAACACCGTTGGTGGTCAGGGTAAACTTAAGCTCTTTGCCTGCTTCTTTGGCCCGCTCTCTGCCATAAGAAACCAGTTTCTTAATTACTTTAAAGTTTAACAAAGGCTCCCCGCCAAAAAAATCTATCTCAATGTGTTTACGATTTGCCGATTGTTGAATAAGAAAATCAATGGCCGCACGACCAGTCTCCTCCGATAACAAGCCAGTTGGACCACCAAATTTGCCTTCACCGGCAAAGCAATATTTACAGCGCAAGTTGCAATCATGGGCGGCATGAAGGCAAAGGGCTTTAACAACACCATCTCTCCTCGGCTGATAACCTTCCTGATGGGGGTCTGTACTAAATAAAAGACCTTCCTCCACCAGCGACTTTATTTCCCCCAGCGCTTGTTCAATTTCGCCAAGTGTATATCTATCTGAAAACCTTTGTTTAATTTCTTCCTCTGAAAGCAGTTGGTAATCCCCGAGGGTATCCCAAACCAGTTGATCTACTACATGCACAGAACCGCTGTGCACATCCAATACGATCTGTACACCATCAAATTCAAACTTATGTATCATAAAAAATCCTCCTTAGAAAAGCTTGGCTTGTTTATGCCCTTAAGGGTGCGCCATACCCTAAAAGTCACAGGCAAGAGCCTATCGCGCGAGTCTCCGCTTTTCTTATACGACCATCCTTAAAATCTTATATTCAGATAGTGAAAAAAATTACCTTATCCCCAGAGGGAAAAGGATCCCAAGGAGACAAGGTTGTTTTTTGCGGTATCCCTCTGAATGTTTAGGCCTGCTTAGCACATACTTGGTTGCCTACCGTGCAAGAGGTTTTGCAAGCAGATTGGCAAGAAGTAGCACATTCTCCGCAACCGCCGGTTTTTAGAGTTGCTTTTAAAGAGTTCTTATTTAAGGTCTTAATGTGTTTCATAAGTCTCTCATCCCCTTTCCGCATTCAATTATAAGGCACCTAGATTGTCCAAGGCAAGAAAAACTTGGTGTTAAGTAGGGAACCCCTAGGCAACGGCCAAAGAAAATTTGACCGTTCTAATTGAAGCCGGACGAGTCATTATATAACGCTTATATCATCACCATTTAATATTTTCTTCATATTTTTCATAGGACACATTTTCCCACACATGGTACAGGTATCCTCACACTCAGGTTTGGATTCTTCCCTGTATTTTCTGGCTTTAGCCGGGTCGATGGCTAAGGAAATCATCCGGGTAAAATCAACGTCAGCTCGAGCCGCACTCATTGCATTGTCCCACTTGCGTGCATTGGGGATTCCTTTGGCAATATCTGCGGCATGTGCCGCAATCCGTGCTGCAACAATACCTTCTTTCATATCGTCCAAATTTGGCAGGCGAAGATGTTCGGCAGGAGTAACAAAGCACAGGAAATCTGCACCATTGGCAGCAGCTATTGCCCCGCCAATGGCACTGGTAATATGGTCATAGCCTGGTGCAATGTCGGTTACAATGGGCCCTAGAACATAGAAGGGTGCACCATGGCACAGTTTTTTCTCTAATAAAACGTTAGCGGCAATTTCGTTTAATGCCATATGTCCCGGACCCTCTATCATAACCTGCACGTTTCTGGCCCAGGCTCGTTTCGTTAACTCACCAAGGGTAATTAATTCTTCGATTTGTGCAGGATCCGTTGAGTCCTTTAGGGATCCAGGGCGGCAGGCATCCCCTAAACTTAAAGTTATGTCGTATTTTTCGCAAATATCAAGTAGTCGGTCATAATATTCGTAGAAAGGGTTCTCTTGATTGTTAAGTTCCATCCAAGCAAAAAGCAGTGATCCACCACGGGAAACAATATTGGTTAGTCTTTTATTTCTTTTCACTCTTTCAGCAGTTGCCTTATTCATTCCGCAATGAATCGTCATGAAATCCACACCATCTTCGGCATGCTTTTCTACAACCGAAAAGAATTCATCTACGGTAATATCCTTTAAGTCCTTATCCAGCATACCCACTGCATCATACATTGGTACTGTACCAATCATAACAGGCGACAACTCAATGAGTTTCTGCCTAAACTCCTGTGTCTTCCCATAACAGCTTAAATCCATAATAGCATTAGCTTTTAACTCTATCGCTCTTCTGGCCTTCTCCAATTCCAGATCAATATCATAACAATCTTTTGAAACACCCAGATTGACATTAATTTTGGTGCTTAGACCCTGGCCAACCCCTTCGCAATCAAGATTTGTGTGATTTTTGTTAGCAGGAATAACGACCTTGCCAGCAGCCACAAGTGAACGTAAGGTTTCCGGCTCCACATTTTCTTTTTGGGCTACGGCCCGCATTTGATTTGTAATTAAACCTTTTTTGGCAGCATCCATTTGGGTAGAATAAATCATTTTCTCATTTCCTTTCTCTCCTTGCATTTTAGGGCTTAACCAAGCTCGTGATGATGCTTCTAGTCAAAAAAAGAAGCTTACCCGAAAGTAAGCTTCTCAAATAAACACCTAAAAGCTTCCCTACGGTGGTATTAGCCACATCAGGTTCGAGGGTTGGAGTGGGTCTCCTCTCAGCCACTTAGGCACCCCTAGCATGTATTTATTGTAATTACCTATTGATTAATTGTAAAGACAATCTTTCAGTCCTTCGAACATTTATATCGATTATCATTTTTAGGTGACTTCTTGCGGTTGCTCTTACTCCCACCCTTCATAGTTGGCGGCCCGATCTCTCTTGAAATTAATTTATCCCGCTTGCTTTTACCCTTGTGAAGAAGGTGGTTATACTGTAGCCCTGACCTACCTGGTTATGTTACTGAAGGAGACACCCTGTCAGAGGCTGTTGATATGGCCATTGATGCCGCTTCCGGCTGGCTGCTATATTCCGTAGAAAACAATCGCCAATTTCCTAAAGCCTCGGATATTAATTTCAGTTGCCGATGAATATGAAAACGGTTTTGTGAGTATTGTTCGTGTTGACTTAGACGAATACCTATAAGCCTTAACGAACCCACCAATTTGCAATATCTCTGGAATATTTTGTGTCAAAATCAGGTTGGTTGAATAAATTGGTAAAAAGGAGTTGATATCATGGCATTGGATTTTAGCGCTCTTGGCGCTGGTGGTTTTTTACCCATCTGCTGTTGTTTATTCTTCTTCTTCATCTTCTTTATAATCATTATCTGCTGTTGTTGTTTTTTGCGTTAAATCTATTCATTAAGTATACCTTTGCTAGTAGATTGCCGATATTAGGGGAAGACATGAAGGTAATTCAGGAACTTCTAGGTCATGCTAAGTTGGGCACCAATGGTGCACTGAAGGTGGTCGGGCACCAAATGGACACCAAAAAGGCCTCCAAAGGATTAAGTAAATCCTCGGAGGCCTTAATTTTACTGGAGCGGATGACGAGACTCGAACTCGCAACCCTCAGCTTGGGAAGCTGATGCTCTACCATTGAGCTACATCCGCCTATGTTATAAGTATATCCAATTAACAAAAGCCTGTAAACATTAGAAAAACCTGGCTTAGCCAAGTCCTAACTTAAAGGCATCAGCCTTAGATTTTATAAATGTGGTGACCCCTACGGGATTCGAACCCGTGTTACCGCCGTGAAAGGGCGGTGTCTTAGACCACTTGACCAAGGGGCCGTTTGAGATGTGAGAGGTGAGAAGTTGGAGGTGAGAAAATATGCCCGAGAATTGCACCGTTCCGATGCTTTTTTCCCACTTCCAACCTCTCACTTCTCGCTTCTCAGCTGGTGATCCATCCGCGACTCGAACGCGGGACACCCTGATTAAAAGTCAGGTGCTCTACCAACTGAGCTAATGGATCCTATTATTGTGGTGACCCCTACGGGATTCGAACCCGTGTTACCGCCGTGAAAGGGCGGTGTCTTAGACCACTTGACCAAGGGGCCAATTTAGAGGTGAGAGATGAGAGGTTGGAGGTGAGAAACTCTATATCCTTGGAGATTGTAATCCAATATTTTGTTTCCCACTTCCAACCTCTCACTTCTAACTTCTCATTATGGTGATCCATCCGCGACTCGAACGCGGGACACCCTGATTAAAAGTCAGGTGCTCTACCAACTGAGCTAATGGATCCTATATTTTGCTGCGGCAAACCTCACATGTGATATATTACAGCATAAATCCCCCATATGTCAACAATTTTAATTTTAAAACTTGTCCTTAATTTATTAACATAGTTGTTAGGATTTGTTTAAAGTCTGGAAGAGCATGGGCCCCGAAGGGCCCATCGTATTTACTCAAATAAGTCTTCCAGGATAATGGTTTGGCTGCGTTTTACGCCAACGCTTATTAGTGAAATCTTAACCTCGGTTAACTCAATGATACGTTCTAAGTAACGTTTAGCATTCTCTGGCAGTTCCTCATAACGGGTTACCTGAGAAATATCCTCCGTCCAACCAGGGAATTCTTCGTATACCGGCTCACACTTTGCTAGTTCCTTGAGGGAGGCTGGGAATTCACGAATGATATCCCCCTTGTAGCGATAACCTGAGCAAAGTTTTATTACTGGCAGGCCAGAAAGGACATCCAGTTTGGTGATAGCCAGGCTGTCTAAGCCGCTGATACGGGCGGCGTAACGCACGATGACAGCATCAAACCAACCACAACGACGGGGGCGGCCTGTGGTGGTCCCGTATTCATTGCCGTTTTTCCTAATTTCTTCACCCAATGCATCATTTAGTTCAGTGGGGAAAGGGCCTTCTCCAACACGGGTTGTATAGGCCTTAACAATACCAAGGGCACGATTAATTTTCGAAGGTCCAATTCCACTACCCAAACAAGCAGCGGCGGCTGTGGGGTGAGAGGAGGTTACATAGGGATAGGTACCATGATCCAGGTCTAGCAATGTTCCCTGGGCACCTTCAAACAGTACATTCTTTCCTTCTTTAATCGCATTGTGTACCAGCAATGAAACATCTTCTGCCATTGGTTCAAGCATTTCTGCATAGCCTTGATATTCAGCCAATACCTCTTCATATTGAAAACCTTTGGTATTATGTAGCTTTTCAAAGATATCATTTTTGCAATCAATATTTTTCTTAAGTATCTTGGGGAACTCTTCTTTGTCGATAATATCCACTACCCTTATGCCAACCCGGGAGGCCTTATCCGTATAGGTAGGTCCAATGCCTCTCTTCGTTGTGCCAATCTTGTCTGCACCCTTTTGTTCTTCCTCCACTGCATCCAGTTGGCGATGATAAGGCATGATTATGTGGGCACGTTGGCTAACACATAATTTAGCAATTGGGACACCCCGTTCTGCCAGGGAATCAAGCTCTTCTTTTAATACTTTAGGGTCAATAACAACCCCATTACCTATAACACATAGTTTTTCTGGATGTAAAATACCGGATGGAATGAGATGAAGTTTAAATTCACCATCGTCCACCACCACAGTGTGTCCGGCATTATTGCCACCTTGGTAGCGCACAACAATATCTGCTTTTTCAGCTAAAAAATCTGTGATTTTTCCTTTCCCTTCGTCACCCCATTGGGCACCGATAATCACTACTGTTGACACAAGCACACCTCCTGAACCCATTGCTTTTTACCAATATAAAACGGAATATTCTATAAGAACTTTTATTCACTAACTATAACAATAGGCTTTTATCTTAATTATTTGGGTTATTTTGCCCGCTGGAATAAAAATAACCCAAATAGAAACTTAAAAAGTTATCCATTTGAGCGTTAAAAAGTTCCTCCAGCGTTAAGTATATATTATAATAAGCAAACATTTCCAAACAGGATTATACTAAATCAGTTTAAGCATCTTGTCAACATCCCAACGGAGGATAATACAATATTCATTAGAAAAATTCTGTAAATAATATCGAACTCCCATTCATTACTCTCTTTTGGCCAAGTTAACAAATTTTACAAACTCCCTAAAAAATCCTAACTCGACACTACCCACCGAACCATTCCGCTGCTTAGCTATAATAATTTCTGCGATTCCTTTTTTTTCCGAATCAGGGTTGTAATACTCATCCCGATAAATAAACATAATAATATCTGCATCCTGCTCAATACTGCCACTTTCACGCAAATCGGACATCATGGGCCGCTTATCTGTACGACTTTCCACTGCACGGCTTAACTGCGAGAGTGCCAATACCGGCACATGCAGCTCTTTGGCCAGGCCCTTTAATTTCCTAGATATGTCCGCGATTTCTTGTTGTCTGTTTTCTATACGTTTGCCGCCGGACATTAACTGTAGGTAGTCAATAACAACCAGGCCAAGTCCCTTTTCAACCTTTAATCTCCTGCATTTGGATCTTACTTCCCTTACCGTGGCCGCACCTGTATCATCTAAATAGATGGGTGCCCGGGACAAGTGCCTGGCTGCTTCACTTAATTTGCTCCAATCCTCATCGGCGATATTCCCTGTACGAACCTTATGGGCATCTACCATGGCCTCCGAACACAACATCCGTTGTACTAGCTGCTCCTTGGACATTTCTAAGCTAAAGATAGCCACAGGTATTTGATGTTTTAAGGCAGCATATTGACCACAGAGAATGGCAAGGGCCGTTTTACCCATACTTGGGCGGGCAGCCAGGATGGCTAAATCACCCGGCTGAAAACCGTTGGTCATGTTATCCAGTTCAATAAAACCAGTTGGTACACCGGTAATCTTTCCCCTATTATTGTAGACATGTTCAATATCCTCAAAGGTCTTAATTAAAATATCTTTAATCGGGATAAAACTATCTGTACTGCGACGTTGGGCCAGTTCTAAAATAGACCGCTCGGCTTCATCTAACAGTTCATCTGGATTTTCCGAGCCTTCATAACCCCTGGCAGAAATACGGGTGGTAACAGAGATTAAGGCCCGGGAAAGGGCCTTTTCCTCTACAATACGGGCGTAGTATTCTGCATTGGCTGCTGTGGGGACAAGGTTTGCCAGGGTGGCCACATAGGTAACGCCCCCAATTTTTTCTAACTCACCCTTGTCCCTCAACGAATTTGTCACGGTAATGAGGTCTACTGGTTGACCTGTTTCTGCCAATTCCAAAATAACTTCATAGATGATCCGATGGCTGTCGCGATAAAAGTCCTCGGGTTTGAGGAATTCCATTACACGAAATATGGCTTCCCTCTCCAGGAGCATCGCTCCCAGTACCGATTGTTCTGCTTCTATATTCTGTGGCGGTACTCTTTCTAGCATAGCACACCTCTTGGTCACAGCTGTCAGCCATCAGCCGTCAGCCAAATACCTCGTCAATTAACTAGCTTTCCAAGCTTTATTATCCTCGGTCAAAATATACTCCAATATCTCTTCCACACTCTGGACACATTTTACTTCAATTCCTTTTAAATCCAAGGGTACATCTTTGCTGTTTTCCTTGGGAATAAAGACCCTCTTAATACCTGCCTGCTTGGCACCATAAATTTTTTCAAAGACACCACCAACTGCGCGAACTTTTCCCTGAATAGACAACTCACCAGTCACCGCAATATCTTGGAGAATAGGCTTATTTTGAATGGCACTTAACATAGCCAGCATGATGGCCACACCGGCAGAAGGACCGTCAATGCGTCCACCACCCACGATATTTACATGAATATCATAGTCACCAATATCTTCACCCGTAATTTTACGGATCACAGAGGCGGCATTAAATACGGAATCCTTAGCCATGCTGCCCGCCGTATCATTAAAACGAATATTTCCCTGGGAGGGATTGCGTGCCGGAAAGGCCACCGCTTCAATCTCCAAAACGGAACCAAGAAACCCAGCTACCCCTAAGCCAAATATTTTGCCAACTTCCTTTTCATCCGTGGCTTTTTTCGTCACATAGGGTGTTAATCGACTAACCTGAACCACTTCATAAACATCTTGGGTTGTAATATGAATTGGCTTCTCAAATTGTTCCTGATGTTGGCGGAAACAAGCTAAGCCATAGGCATCGGCCAAAATATTAATGGCCTTTCTACCTTCAATCGTATATTCGGAAATCACTTCGGGTATTTGTTGGTCTATTATTACATTCAATTTCTTCGCCGATTGCTTAATAATATTTTGAATGGCAGAAGGGGTGAGTGGCTCGAAGAAAACTTCTGCGCAACGTGAACGAACAGCGGGATTAATATCCTCTGGGTCCCGGGTGGTTGCCCCGATTAAAGTAAAGTCCGCTGGTGCACCGTCTTCAAATATCTTTTTAATATATTTTGGCACATTGACATCATTGGGATCATAATAGGCAGAATCAAAAAAAACTCTTTTATCTTCTAATACCTTCAACAGCTTATTTTGCAGGCTGTAATCCAATTCACCCACTTCATCAATAAATAATACTCCACCATGGGCATCGGTGACTAAGCCCAGCTTTGGTTCTGGAACACCCGTCTCAGCTAAATCTCGACGGGCACCTTGATAGATAGGGTCATGCACCGATCCCAGTAAAGGATTGGTAACCTCCCGTGGGTCCCAGCGAAGGGTTGTACCATCCACCTCCACAAAGGGTGCATCCTTGGCAAAGGGTGCTCCCTTTATCCCCTTGGCCACTTCCAAGGCTAGGCGAGCAGCCGTTGTTTTGCCCACACCCGGAGGGCCATATAGTATTATATGCTGGGGAAAGGGGGAGGTAAGTTTGGCTAAAAGTGCTTTCACTGCCCGTTCCTGACCCACTATCTCAGAAAAGCTTTCTGGTCTGAGAATTTCCATAGCCGATGTGGCCAATTTTTTTGAATCAAGCTTTTCCAAGATAGCTAATTTTTTTAAAGTTTGGGCATTTTCCGGTCCTGTATCTTCTTTAATGATCTGCATTTTAATTTCACGAATATAATCCTCGTGACGCTGATTCATCTTTTCACCGATCTTTTTTTCTAGCTCATCCTCTACGGTGCGGCGGGCAATGGTATCAGCGATTTCGTCCTGCAATGACTCTAGGATAGCCGGGATCTCTTCAATGGTAGGCAATGTTTCGTATGTTGGATCTTCAAATACTAGCTTTTGTAAAGCAAGTACTCTTTCCTCTATTTTTTCGGAACGCATCAAGGGTAAGGCTTCTAACTTGCCGGCACGGAGTACGAGTTTGTCAGAACCATGTAGTTGGCTTAACAAATTATATATGGCGGTAACCTGCCGTTGTAATTTATCCTCCTGGTCAACAAATTGTTTGGATCCTTGATCATTGGTGCTGCTCTTGAACCTTTCGAGGAAAACTTTCATGATGGTTGCTCCTTTCAAACGCCTGATCCTGTCCCGGTTCTTGAAAAATTATTCCACAGCCACTACTTCAACATGAATGTCAGCATGGGCTACGGGATGGATTTTAATTGTAATGGTATAAGTGCCTAAGCTTTTGATGGGTTCTTTTAACGTGATCTTCTTTTTATCAATTGTATAATTATGTTGTTCCTTTAGACCATCAGCAACATCTTTATTGCTAATTGCTCCAAAAAGGCGACCTGCTTCCCCTACTTTGACTTTTAATACAACGGTTAAACCGCTGATCTGAGTTGCCAAGGCCTTAGCCTCTTCTTCTTCCTTTTGTTTCTTGGCAGCCTGGTTTTGCTTTTGGGTTTTTAATTCTTTTAATTTACTTTCAGTGGCAGGTGCCGCAAAGTTTTTGGGGTATAAAAAGTTTCTGGCATAGCCCTCCGAAACATTAACGATATCACCTTTCTTGCCAAGCTTATTTACATCTTGCAATAAAACTACCTGCATTTGAGAGTCCTCCTTTATTTTACTATCAGAATGTATAAATTCTCATAATCATTCCGTATTTTTTTTGAACATTGGGCGTCGAAGGTTTAAGATTGTATCAAATAAGCCCAGTAAGATAATTGCCATATACATAATACTAATGTACAAGATTAACAACACCAAAAGAATTGTTTTAAAGGGTTTGGAAAAAGTTAATTTTTTAAAATAAAAAGCTACCACTGACACACCAATGATAAAAAAGGCAAATCCAAAGATGGTTAATAAATTTTGGCCTATTATTTTAACCGCTGGCAGATTGAAATTATCGCCGGCCAATAAAAAAATCAATCCGAGGATAACACCCCAAATAGCATACCAGGGCAACCTCCATTGACTAAAGGGCGGCAGCTTATTAACTCGGTAGTTAAGTCTTTTTAAAACCTTAGCACCTACAATGTAGGTAAGGGCAGTGGAAAATACCGCAAAAATAAGATACATGGCTGGTAATAGTAAAATAGAAGTCTTTAAGCTTGTTCTCATAAATTCTTGTTGTTCTGTGGGTACGGGGTAACCAGCTTCTTGGTACATGGTAAAAATTTTATTTAATGATTCATTTATGGCTGCTTGAATAAACTCTAAGTTTAATCCCGTTACCAAAACACTTAGCGAAATAACCAAAATTGATGCTATGACGGAGACCAAAGTTGCCGTTATTAGGGCATGACCAGGGGAAACATAATTTTTATATAAAAAGCCCAGCACCAGGCCCAAAGGTCCAAATTGAATAAACATCACGAGTACTTGCAAAGGGTCTGGGTAAAGCATCATCATTAAAAGACCCGTAACCACCAGTGATAAAACCGCTATCTTTAAGTCCCTTCGTACTACTAGTACTGCCAATGGCAATGGCATTAAAATACCGATGACTAAAAAAAATGGGGGTATAAACATCCCCAATAAACCCAGCATTGCTGTCATACCTGCCATAAGGGCACCATCCACAAGGGCCCGAGTATCTTTAGGGGAAGCCAAAAAATGTTCACCTCTTCTTTCTTAAAACAACTAAAGATTCGCTGGTATAACCCGTATTTCCTGCCTTTACCCCGTGTTATTTGTTGGGGGCAATGGTTAAAAAAGACGTTCCGGGCGAAGGTTAACCGATCCATTGATACCTATCTTACTATATACACAGAAAAACCGCTAATCCAGGGATAAGTTTTTAGCCTTTAAACCTTAGCGATTTGTTAATTTTAAACCATGCCATCGGCTAATGCTAAATTAAAAAGGATGAGGAAAATTCCCCATCCTTTAATATCTTATGCTTCTGTGCTAAAAGGCAATAAAGCAATGTTACGGGACCTTTTAATAGCACTGGTCAACATGCGTTGGTGATGAGCACAGTTACCGGAAATACGACGGGGCAAAATTTTACCACGCTCGGTAACGTACTTTCTTAGCTTGGAAGTTTCTTTATAGTCAATGGCTACCGCTTTGTCTACACAAAAGCTACAAACGCGTTTTCTACCTCTACGTCCACGTTCACGTTTCACAGTTTTCCCTCCTTATACGGGTACTGGCCTTACTCAGTCTAACCCTAGAACGGTATGTCATCTCCGTTAAAGCTAATTTCACTACCAAAACCACTGGTATTACCACTATCATACTGCCCGCCACCCTGATTTTCCCGGTCTTTGGGCCAATCAAGAAAACGAATAGCATCTGCCACAACTTCAGAAACTTTACGTCTGATACCTTGTTTGTCATCATAGGAACGGATCTGCAAACGACCTTCCACAGCAATCAAACGGCCTTTGCCCAAATTGTTGGCACAGGTTTCAGCCTGTTTTTGCCAGACAACGATATCAATAAAATCCGTTTCTTTTTCCCTATCTCTATTAAATTGCGGGCGATCAACTGCTATTGTCATGTGTGCCACAGCAATACCATTTGTGGTATAGCGTAGTTCTGGATCCCGGGTCAGACGCCCAATCAAGATAATTCTATTGAGCATTATAAACACCGCCTTGGGTTTGTTCTATCCATTTATTATTCGCCTTCGCGAACGATCATGTGACGAACCATATCATCATTAATTTTCATAACCCTGTCAAGTTCAGCAGCAGCTGCAGGCTCTGCTTTAAACTGCATTAAGACATAGATGCCGTCTTTTATCTTGTTGATTTCATAGGCTAAGCGACGCTTACCCCATTTATCAAGTTTAGTAACTTCGGCGCCCTTTTCTTCTACAAGAGTCTTAAATTTTTCTACCAATGCAGTTACTTTTTCCTCTTCAACATCGGGTTTAATGATGTACAATACTTCGTAGTTGCGCACAATAGTTCACCTCCTCCCCACGGACTAACGGCTCTACCCCTTGATAGAGCAGGGTGGAAAACAAGCCTTTAAAAGGCACTGTAAAATTATATCACCATTAAATATAAAGGGCAAGAGGTTGAACGGGGAAATTTTCAGTCACCTGAATCACTAATAACAGCTTTTACACTTTTTTCAAATTTAGGCCTTGGTAACAAGAGAATCCGGCCACATTTCTGACACTTGATACGAAAATCCACACCGGTCCTCATGATCTCCCAGGTATCCCCACCACAGGGATGGGCCTTACGGGTTCGTACCACATCTCCCACCTGATACTTATGCAACAGTATCACCTCCAGCAGTGTTAACTAATACCCGCCGTGGGTAGGGAATTTGAATTCCCTCTTGATCAAATACTTCCTTAATGCTTTTCCTTAACTGGCGTTCAATCTCCCACTGACGCATGGGTTTGGTTTTAGCAGTAATACGAATGACCACATCTGACTCGCCAAACCTGACAACTCCTACAATATCTGGTCCCTCTACTAAATCTTCTGTCCAGGTTTTAGCAAATACCGCACTCATGGCCTTTAATAGGTCAATTACTCTATCGATATTTTCTTCGTAGGAGATACCAATTTCAACCACTGCTAACATGCTGCCACGATTATAATTAGCAACTTGACTAATCATACCATTGGGAATGATGTGGAGTTGGCCACCTGTTTCCCTTACTTTGGTAACCCTCATGCCTATTTCCTCCACCGTACCCGTAACATCGGCTATGGTAACATACTCCCCCACAGAATACTGATCTTCAAATAAAATAAAGAAACCAGTTATAATATCCCGTACCAGGTTTTGGGCCCCAAAACCCACAGCCAGACCCAATATGCCGGCACCTGCCAGTATTGTTTTGGCTGCATTGGGAATAAAGAGCTCAATAATTGACATCGTTGCCACGAAGTATACAACATAACGGAGAACACTTTTGAGCAGTCCGGCTAAAGTCTGGGCCCTGTTATCGCCAATATACTTACCCGACCTATTTGTAAACAGCCTATCCGTGACCTGGCTGCCAAAGGATATCATAATCTTGGCCAGTATTAAGGTGGCAATAATCCTCAAGGTGGTTGTAAATGCCCTTTGTATATCTTCAATTGTAAAAAGATTGATTACCCAGCCCTTTATAATATCAAACTCCATGAAACTTCCCTTCTGTTTAAATAATTTAAAACCAGTCTTTAGACCATAAAGAAATTTTTATAGGTTCTATAGCATTCAAAGACATCGGCTTTGCTGGCAATTTCCAAAGGTGAATGCATAGACAACAGAGGTACACCACAGTCAATCACTTCAAAACCCAGTTCGGCTATGATATAAGCAATGGTTCCTCCGCCCCCCTGATCTACTTTACCCAGTTCACCTGTTTGCCATATAATATCATGTTGATTTAACATTTTTCGGATAAAGGCAACATATTCGGCATTGGCATCATTGGTATGATACTTTCCCTTTACTCCGGTATATTTGGTTAAGGCCACCCCGCCGCCTAATCTGGCGGCATTCATTTTTTCCAGTACTCCTTCATAATTTGGATCCATGGCTGCTGTAACATCTGCGGAAAGGGCAATGGATTTTTCAAAAACCCTATATAAAGCAAATTCATTAAAGGCGGGATACAATCTCATACCCATTTCACTGATGGTATTTTGTAAAAAGCGGCCCATCATCCCCGTATTGCCATTACTGCCAACTTCCTCTTTATCAACAAACAATGCTACGGCTGTCCGGTTGGGGTTATTTATTTCTAATATTGCCTGTAAGGAAGTATAAACACAAACCCGATCATCCTGTCCATAGGCACCGATCATGCTGCGATCTAAGCCAAGATCACGGGCAGGTCCTGCCGGTACCAATTCCAATTCCGCACTTACAAAATCCTCCTCAGTAATACCATAAGTCTCATGTAATAATTTTAGAATATTTAACTTAACGGAGTTGTCCTTTCCTCCCCCAGGAAGTGGTACACCACCAATTAATATGTTTAATTGTTCCCCTTCAACAGCCTCCGTTAATTTCTTTACCATTTGATCCTTAGCCAAATGAGGCAGGAGATCTGAGATGGTAAATATCGGGTCATTCGGTTCTTCACCAATCGAAATATCAACAACCTGGCCATCTGATTTATAGATAACGCCATGTAGTGCTAAAGGAATTGCTAACCACTGATATTTTTTAATACCACCATAGTAATGGGTCTTAAAAAGAGCTAGTTCTTGGTCTTGGAATAAAGGATGCGGTTTAAGGTCCAGCCTTGGTGCATCGGTATGGGAACCGATTAGACTAAGGCCCCGGTCTAAACCCTGCTGACCGATAACAGCCAATGCCACAACCTTTCCTTTACTGCTAATAATCACTTTATCGCCTGGCTTCAACGCCTGGCATTGTTGAATTGGGATAAAGCCCCTTATTTGTGCCATATTTATAATTTGACTTACACAGGCTCTTTCGGTCTTGGAATTTGAAATGAATTGTTTATATCCTTCCGAGAAATTAAAAATTTGTTGGGCTGTTTCAGCATTAACCTGTTTCCAGACATTTTTACGATTGTATATAAGATCTTCTGGTTTTATATTCATGTAAAATTCTCCTTTAATTCGTTACCCAGGCCACGGGTGGCAGCCGCAGAGGGTTAAAACCCTTTGCCGGCCTGAGCGGTAAAAGCCCATGGCCATTTTTCAGGATAGTATTTTTATCAGCTAGGTTATGGCAGTTTAGTTTATTTTATCCTGTACTAAAAAAATTATATCTGAGTGCCTGGTCCCTTTGGGATGTACTTAAATAAAAATTGATTACTAATGTCCGGCAGTAGGTTTGGGTACCAATTTAATTTTTTTATCATCGGACCTAGCTTCTGGACGAAAATGGATTGTTCAATTCCCTGGGCCAAGGTGCTCAATAAACCCTCTGATCCGCCAAATAAAAACACGGGGCCTTGCAGGGGGATTAATATACTGATGATAACAACAATTGCAATAGCCCCACAGGTTAAACCCAACAATAAACCACCTAACTTATCCAGGGGTCCCAGTGGGCTAAAGGGCATGATAATTCCCAGCAGCCAAGCGATTATGCCGATAATTGTTTTCACAATAATGTATATCCCAATAAAGGCTATTATTTTTAAGATACCCTGGGCTAACATTAAATTCAAAGCATGTCCCACGGTTTCGTTAGGACCAAACTGACCCAGTTGAGCAATTATTTGGCTCCATTGACTGGGTAATTGAATTTCACTGCTTATTTTTTGTAGAATATCAACTGGCATTTTTAATATTTCCGGGCTATTCAAAGCGCCTGGTAATTTTACCAGGGGTTTGATCATTTGAGCCAGGGTATCTGCCAGGCCCCACTGATCAGCTAACCATAAGGCAACACTTTGGTGATAGGTAATGGCCGCATAAAATGCTACCACCAAGGATGCTAATTTTATAAAAGCTTTGAGCATCCCGTTGAATAGACCACTCAGGCCTGAAATAATCAAAAAGATAATAAAAACATAATCGAGCCAATTAATTTTTTTACACCTCCAGGTGATTGACTGTTAGAAAACTACCCTTCCATTTTTTCGATGTTGCTTAAGCATAATCCTGCTTAGCTAATTCTCTGCTTTCTGGTCTTTATAATTGGAACAATTAAAAGTGCGGCAAATAAAACAAGTCCGGCATAGCCAAAGATAGGGTACAACACTCGAACGAGAAATGAAAAATCAAAATAGGTAAGGGGTAATACGATCAAGCAACAGGCCATTCCATAAAAACTATAAAGTTTGCCGCCTTGAGGGGCAAACCGACTGGCAAAGCCATGGGCATTGGCTATGGCTGTGGTTAGCATAGCTAACCAAATTAATAATGCAAAAACCGGCTTTAGGATGTTACCAATACAGGAAGCCATATAAAGCAAAGGAACCTCATAGTTTATTATTTCAGGATAAAAGGCCAACCCGCCCAATGTTACCATGGTCACTGCGAAACCCAGGCCGATACCCCCAATTATCCCTGCCCAAATTCCTGTTTTTGCTGTTACGGATCGTCCCATAGTAGATAAAACAGCCAAAGGCACGATCATATTAAATGATACATAAAGAATACTGGCTAACAACCAGTGACCTCCAACCCCATGATAGTGAACATAAGGCAGTTCCTGAGGTAACCCTTTATGGCCAAGGGCAAGACTTGCTATTAGACATACAGCTGCTAATTTTAACGGCACAAGGATTATATTAATGGAAAGCAGCCCCTTTAAGCCACGTAATATAACGAGAAAAATAACCAAGACGGCTGAACCAATACCCATCCACTCAGGTAATCCAAGGTACTCCTTAACTACGGCACCCGTTCCGGATAACATAATACCTAAGCCAGCCACCAGCATAAAAATACTGATAAGGTCCATAAATTTGCCTGCCCAGGGACCAAGCAAATAGCCCAGTAATTCTTGATAGTTACCTGTACGTAATTGGACACTCAAATATAAAATCAAGGCTCCCAAATATACAAAGAAAACAGTGGCAACCATGACGCCTAAAAGACCTTTATAACCAAACAAAATAAAAAATTGCAATATTTCTTGACCCGAGGCAAACCCCGCCCCAATAATTGACCCCATATAAGTAGCCACTAGCCCTACTATTAAACGAATATTTGATTTGTTTATCATGAATACCCCCCTAATGTTACGAATAAGATTTAGAAAGTAATCGGCCTAGGAGGCTTCCTAAATATCTATGCTATTTTTCAAGGGGGATGAACTAAAATTTTTATAGCCATCCGGCATGGTGGGGCATTTATTGATGTTCGTCAAGCCGAACATCTGGTACCTCATCTGTAGGTTTAACTCAAAACTATAGGCCTTTACTTTTTAGCTGAGGGCTGAAGGCTGATGGCTATTTTTTTGTTTATTGAATAAATAAGTGGTTAGCGGGGAATAATTATACTAGGCTTGCTTTTGAAGGGACGTGATTTTTATGTCAGTGAATTTAAATAATATCCAGCCTCAATCAGTTGTACCTCAAAAAACCAGAATAAATGCCGAGGATGCCTTCGCTGTTGATATCTTTAGTATGGATCTAACCAATAGACTTAAGGGCTGTGGCGTAAATAGCGATTGTGAAGTGGTTATCGTTTGTATAGGAACCGACCGTTCCACTGGTGATTGCCTGGGCCCACTGGTTGGTACTAAATTGACCAATATTTCGGGACACGGCTTTACCGTTTACGGAACATTGGATGATCCTGTTCACGCCAGCAATATGGCCGATAAGCTTCAACAGATTTCTAATAACCATCCCGATTCAGTCATCATTGCAATTGATGCTTGTTTGGGTCACATGGAAAACGTTGGCTGTGTTAATATCGGTGACGGTGCCTTATTACCAGGTGCCGGTGTAAATAAATCTTTGCCTGCTGTGGGACAACTTCACATTACTGGTGTTGTTAATGTAGGCGGTTTTATGGAATATTTAGTTTTACAAAATACCCGTTTAAACATCGTTATGAGATTGGCAAATTTAATAAGAGATGGTCTAATAAAAACCTCATATCTAATTAACAAAACCCGAACCTCCTGCTAAGTTCGGGTTTTGTTTTTCTATCAGACTTTCACACCGTTAACTGCACCATCAAAGGATGACAAAGGTATTGGGGCTATTTTAGGGATATAAAAGCCACTTATTTTTCTGTGTGATTTTAACCGATAAAACCAATAAAACCCCCTTATTGATAAGGTGGGCTTTAAAATGTTTTTTATGTACTTTTTTCAATGGACCTTTGAATTGCTTTTTTTTCTTCCTCGGTCAAACTATAATCTGAGGTACCCTTACGAATGGGTTTTGCATAAATTCTGGTTTCATCCCTACCATATAAACCAGTTAAAACTACACCATCACCCCTATGGTCCAACATGGCAAGGGAAAAACTTAAATCACTGCCCATATTATCAAAGGCATTAAATCGAATGAGCCCTGGATTATGAATACATTGTGCTACTTCTTCTTTTAATATTTCATGTTCACGCATTAGCTCATCCTTTTTTTCAACCAGCCTTAGTACATCAGCAGCATATTTTTGTAACATTTCTTCCAGGTCTGCACCCGATGCTCCACGAGTTAGCAGTCTATATTTCTTGGAAACCTCACTAAACCTTTTCTGTAGCCTAATTTGTGCTATTAATAAAATAAGCGTTAATAAGGATAAACCTATCATAATATAGGAAGCATTTAATTCAATAATACGAAGGACATCATTCACGTAACTTAACCTACCTTTTTAAAAATAAATTATTATTAATTCTATTATTCTCTTGATATTTATAACTAATAATAAATATCTACCAGTAACATTTTCCTTAACAGGGTAAAATTAAGGCCAGACCAAAATCTAAACGTTCGTTAGATATGGGTTAGCCTTTACCTATAATGCTATTAATATTGAATACTGGTAATACATATCCCTATTAATCCGGGACCCGTATGAACTCCGATCACAGGACCTACTTGACCCGTATAGGTTTTTACTATCTGGGTTAAATCTTTTATTTTTTCTAGTAGTTCCCTTGATTCCTCTGGGGCACCGCCATGCATTACGGCAATTGTATTTTTGTTTTTTGCTTTAATTATCTCTTTATTAATTTCAAAAAGTCTTTGTAAAGATTTTTTTCTACCTCTTATTTTGTCATAGGTATAATACTTTCCTTCTTCATTTATTGATATTATGGGCTTTATTTGCATAATTTCACCAATTGTTCCAGCTACATAACCAATACGCCCACCCTTTTTTAAATAATCAAGAGTACCAACAACAAAATAAATTTCAGTATTACTAATAATATCCTTTGCTTTCTTTAAAGCAGCTTCAAAACTCATTGTACTTTCATAGGTCTTGGCCGCCTCCACCACAGGGATTCCCAAACCCAGCGATAAGGCCTTAGAATCTATAACTTCAATAACCATATTTTTAAAATCACGGGCTACGGTCCTTACAGCGTTATAAGTGCCACTTAACCCACTGGATATATGAATGGAAATGATATGAGTAAAACCTTCCTCTTCTAATTTTTTAAATAAACTAATAATACTGGCAGGGGAAGGGAGAGATGTAGAGGGAACCTCGCCTGGCATACGATCATAAATTTCCTGTGGTTCTATGTTAACCCGATCAAGGTATTCCTCTTGTTCAGAATATATTACTTTTAAGGGTAAGACATTTATATTGTATTTTTCAACTACTTCCTTATCTAAATCACTGGTACTATCCGTAATGATGGCAACCTTTTGTCTCATTTAAACCCATCCTTATTTTTCACTTAACTTATTCACCTGTTTATTCGACTTTGAATAATTAAATCCTTTTTAATATTGGGTCTAAAAAATTATACGATCGATAAGTAAGTCTGACCTAACCAGCCTTAGAATTATATATTAAACATTGGCCATAGCCAAGAAAATAACAGTGCCATTAGAATTGCGGGTAATAAGTTACCCACTTTTATTGGTTTAATACCCAGTATATTGCTAGCAATACCGACTATTAATAAACCGCCGGTTGCAGTCATTTCATTTATCATGGAAGGTGTCAGAAGGGCCTTTAAGCCACCGGCAGCCAGTGTTATGCTACCCTGATAAATCAGCACCGGAATAGATGAAAATACCACACCAAAACCCATGGTGGTGGTAAATACGATGGCAGAGATACCATCCAATAATGATTTAGCATAGAGGGTTGCGGCATTACCAGTCAGTCCATCCTCTAGGGCACCCATAATACCCATGGCCCCTACACAATAAATCAGACTTGTGGTTACAAAGGCCTTGGCAATTTCCCCTTCACCAGAGCCGCCACCAACCTTTGATTCCAAAAAGGTACCTAGCTTGGCTAAGCCACCCTCAATATTTAATAGTTCCCCCAGAACGCCTCCAGCAACCAGGCTTAATATAACAATTAACTCATTTTCTGTTTTAAAGGCCATTTTAAAACCAATTAAGGCAACTGCCAATCCAATCCCTGTCATTACTGTATCCTTGACAGATTCACTGATACCTTTTCTGAGTAACAAACCCACCGCTGTTCCCGCCACAATTGCTGCGGCATTCACAATTGTACCTGTCATTTTTATCCCCCTAAGATGTTTCACGTGAAACAATTACTGACGAATTACAATGATTGGTCATAAAAGATAACCGAAAACACATACTCCGCCTGTCACTATCCTGATACTCCTCCCTTAAGTGAAAGATTCTTAAAAACCTCCCGCTTAGAGAAGATTCGCCACCCAGGCTTAAGCACCTATTTTTCAAAATAGTTCCCCATGCCACCGGCAACACCGACAGAGAATGAAAACCCTTTGTCATCCTGGGCGAGAAGAATCTTAAAGATAGCCTTTCAATGTTAGAAATATTCTTCGCTGCCGCTTAGGATACCATAGGGGATGGTTTAAAACCTAAGGTCCACAACTCATGGCCCAGGGCCATTTTTAGGATAACTAATCGACCACTAATTAATGATGGCTTAATGTTTCACGTGAAACATTAAGCCATTAACTCCTCTTGACTGAGAAGTAAATCCAATAACCTGGTAAGATCTGCCTCATCATAATAGTCTATCTCTATTTTGCCACCATGCCTATTGGTTTTAATCTGTACCTTTGTTCCAAGGGTGTTTCTTAGTTGATCTTCCAGATCCACTATTTGGGGATCTCTATTCTTTTCTTTTTTAGGTTTTTCCTTATTATTTTCTCCCTCTAGTAAATTTTTTACTATCTCTTCAATCTGACGCACGGATAATTGTTTCTTTATTATAAGCTCACATAGTTCTATTTGTTTATTCTTGGATTCTATACTTAGTAAAGGTCTAGCATGGCCCATGGTTATTTCACCGGTACTTAATTTAACCTTTATCTCATTAGGAAGTGCTAATAGTCTTATCATATTGGTGATTTGCGGTCTGCTTTTACCCACTCTTTGTGATACTTGTTCCTGAGTAAGCTGAAATTCATCCATTAAGCGTTTATAGGCTGTTGCTTCTTCCAAGGGGTTTAAATTTTCCCTTTGTAAATTTTCTATCAAAGCAATGGCAGCGGACTGTAATTCACCATATTCACGGATTACCGCCGGAATATATTCTAAATCTAGTTGTTGACAAGCTCGCCATCTTCGTTCGCCAGCTATTAATTCGTAACCACCGCCCGGTTGTGCTCGGACAACCACTGGTTGTACAACACCATATTCTTTTATAGAGTTTGCTAATTCTTGTAACCGCTCCGGATCAATGCGCAGCCTTGGTTGTTTTGGATTTGGTTTGATATCGGATACCCTAATTTCTTTAAGCACCCTTTGGGAGTCTGTACTTTCAGTTGAATTTGAAATGGGTGCCACTGGCATGAGTGCCTGTAGACCTTTTCCTAAACCTCTTTTTTTACTCAATACCCATCACTTCCTTGGCTAATTCTTGGTAAGCTTCTGAACCTTTGGATTTAGGGTCATATATCACTACAGGTATACCATGGCTAGGAGCTTCGCTTAAACGTACATTCCTCGGGATAATATTTCTAAATACTTTCGTGCCAAATACCTTTTTCACTTCATCGACAACTTGAATTGATAAATTTAGTCTTGCATCAAACATCGTTAATAAAACACCCTCAATTTCTAAATCAGGGTTGAGATGTTTTTTTACCAATTGTACCGTATTCATTAATTGGCCTACCCCTTCTAAGGCATAAAATTCACATTGGATAGGAATTAATAAAGAATCTGCCGCTGCTAAGGCATTTAAAGTTAAAAGTCCTAAGGAAGGTGGGCAGTCGATAAGAATATAGTTGTATTTATATTTTAATGGAGTCAATGCTCTTTTTAAAATTTGTTCCCTGGCTATCAAAGATACCATTTCCACCTCGGCACCAGCCAATTGAATTGTGGAGGGTAGAACGTCTAAATATTTAATACCCGTATGAACGATGGCTTTCTCTGGTGGCAAATCATCTATTATAACATCATAGACACATCTTTCAAGGCTAGTTTTATCTATACCTAAACCACTGCTGGCATTTCCCTGGGGGTCAATATCTACTAGTAGAACAGTTTCTCCCATCATGGAAAGGCTAGCCCCCACATTTACTGCTGTTGTGGTTTTTGCCACCCCACCCTTTTGATTAGCAATAGCAATAATCTTTCCCAACCGAACACCCCCAAAGTCTTAATCTATATTCTTATTCAACAAGGGATCGTTTTCTTCCTTCTAAAGCAAAACAACAAAGTCTGTCTAAGTTATAATGCATGATATGTTTCACGTGAAACATGTTAGTGTATAATAAAACTTCAGGCGAAATTACAGTAGTCTTTCACTATAATTTATTTAGCAATATAATTGTTTTTGGTACGTCCTTAAATTTAGAAACGAATGTAAAGGTGGGTAAGTTAAATGATAAGGGAGTACAGAAAAAGTGATGATCAAGCGATCATACAAATATGGTTTGATGCATCCATTATTAGCCACAATTTTATTCCTAAGGATTTTTGGGCATTAGAAAAAAAGAATGTAGAACAAAAATATCTGCCCATAGCAGAAATCTTTGTTAAATAGGTTAATGGTAAAATAGTAGGATTTATCTCTTTGATTGATAACTATATTGGGCAATATTTATTTCTCCGGAGCATCAGGGAAAAGGAATTGGTACTGAACTAATAAATAAAGCAAAATCAATAAGAAAGGAATTAGGGGTGGAAGTTTATAAGAATAATCAAAAAGCATATGGGTTTTATGAAAAATGTGGTTTTTTATTGCTTGATGAAAAAATACAGCCAGAAACAGGATGTCTAGCCGTGTCTATGAAATTGTGTAGGGAATGATTCTGATTCTTCCGTTATTGCTTGTGTTGCGGTGAACGGAACGGTAAAAACCGTTCCCTATCATATAGAGTTTTCAATGTTTCACGTGAAACATTTGAAACCCCGGGTTTCCCGGGGTTCGTTTAGGTAACAGGCTTTTTTGCTGGTGTCCCTGCTTTTCTTGGATAGTGGGTGGGAGTTGGTTTAATTTTTTTAATAATTACAAGGGATCTTCCATCTTCAATTAGAGGTAATTGTAATTTATGGATATCCGCCGGTGCACCACCCAAAACCTCTATGGCCTTACTGGCCTCCTTAAGCTCCTCATCAATATCGGGACCCTTTTGAGAGATAAAATAACCATTGACCCTCGTACAGGGAAGGCAATATTCTGAGAGTACGGCCAATCTTGCCACTGCTCTTGAAATAACATAATCATATTTTTCCCGATGCTCTTTTTTTTGTCCAAAATCTTCAGCCCTATCATGCACTGCCCTTGCGTCTGTAAGGCCTAATCCAGCAATTACTTCATTTAAAAAGGTTACCCTCTTATTTAAGGAATCCATTAAGGTTATATTTAAATCGGATCGGAAAATTTTCAAGGGAATTCCAGGAAAGCCTGCCCCGGTACCTATATCCACTATTTTTGCCCCTGGGGGAATTTCCACAGTTTTTAAGCAGGTTAAAGAATCAATGAAGTGCTTTACTGCCACCTCCGTAGGCTCAGTGATGGCAGTAAGGTTTATTTTTTTATTCCACTCTATTAGTAGAAGATAAAAATTTTTAAAACTAGTAATCTGTTCTTCTGTTAAAGTAAAACCGATCTCTGCGGCGGCCTTTTTTAATGCTTCTGTTAATTCATTCAAATTAATCCGCACCCCCGGCAGCTTTTCTTTTTTCCTGCTCTAACCAAATGAATAATACGGATATATCCGCTGGGCTAACACCTGATATACGGGAAGCCTGCCCAATTGAGGCAGGTTTAAACTTCTGTAACTTTTGTCTAGCCTCCAGGGAAAGTCCTTTAATACTTTCATAGTCATAGTCACTGCCTAAGGAACGGTTTTCTAGTTTTTCAAATCTTTCAACCTGGGCCAATTGCTTTTTTATATATCCTTCATATTTAACCTCTATTTCTACCTCTTCGATTACTTCTACTGGCAGATCAGGAAAATCGTTCGATAGTGTGGCCAAGGAATTATATTTGAGTTCTGGTCTCTTTAAAAGATTAATGGCTGGCGTGTTTTGGTTAATTTCGCTGGACCCTAAATCCCTTAGTATTTCATTCGTCCGCTCATTGGCTGAAATCGTAACCGATTTAAGTCTTTTAATTTCATTGTTAATTAATTGCCACTTATTCATATAGCGTTCATAACGATCTTCCTTAACCAACCCTATTTCATAACCCTTTTGGGTTAGTCTTTGGTCTGCATTATCCTGGCGCAGTAATAAACGATACTCAGCCCGGGCGGTCATGAGTCGGTAAGGTTCGTTGGTTCCTTTAACCACGAGATCATCAATTAACACCCCAATGTAAGCTTCCGATCTTGAGAGATAGAAGGGGGCTTGCTCTTTAATTTGCAAGGCAGCATTAATGCCAGCCATCATTCCCTGGGCCGCTGCTTCTTCATAACCGGAAGTGCCGTTAATTTGTCCTGCTGAATATAACCCCTTTATTTCTTTTGTTTCCAAGGTTACTTTAAGTTGTGTTGGGATCACATGGTCATATTCAATGGCGTAGCCAGGTCGCATGATTTCCACCTGTTCCATACCAGGAATCGATCTTAACATGGCAAGTTGTACATCCGGGGGCAGACTGGTTGACATTCCCTGAACATACATTTCATATGTATTGAGGCCCTCTGGCTCGATGAAAATTTGATGTTGATTTTTATCAGCAAAACGAACAACTTTATCCTCAATAGAAGGACAATATCGCGGCCCAATTCCTTCAATAATTCCAGCATAAAGGGGAGACCGATGTAAATTTTGTCTAATAATCTCATGGGTCTTTTCAGTGGTATAGGTTAGCCAGCAGGGAACTTGCTCCCTTTGCTGCACGGGAGAAATAAAAGAAAAATTATGTACTGTTTCATCCCCTGGTTGAATGGTCATTTTATTAAAGTCAACCGTTCTGCGGTCTACTCTGGCAGGTGTTCCTGTTTTAAACCGACCCAATTGCAAACCTAGGTTTTTTAAGCTTTCACTTAGATTGACCGAAGGAAATTGACTATTGGGGCCACCAGGAAAATGAACGTCTCCAATAATAATTCTTCCTTTTAAATAGGTCCCGGTAGTAATGATCACTGCCTGGGCAGAAAATTCCGCCCCTATATGTGTTACTACACCTGTGATAGCACCATTTTTAACGAATATTTCCTCCACCAGTAATTGCTTCACATCTAAATTTTCCTGGGTCTCCAAAGTTTTTTTCATTAATTGCTGGTATTTTATCTTATCGGCCTGGGCCCTTAAAGCATGTACTGCGGGCCCTTTTCCGGTATTTAACATTCTCATTTGAATCGCTGCTAAATCTGTATTTAAACCCATTTGCCCACCCAGGGCGTCAATTTCCTTTACCAAATGCGATTTAGCTGGTCCACCTACAGCAGGATTACATGGCATTAAGGCAATATTATCTAAATTGAGTGATAATATTAATGTTCTGCAGCCCATTCTTGCAGCAGCAAGGGCAGCTTCACAACCGGCATGGCCGGCTCCAACTACTATTACATCATAATTACCAGCATGATAGCGCAATATTTCCACCTCACTTACCAATACAAAAGTCTGAAAAGATTCGATCTATTAAGTCTTCAGTTACACTGTTCCCGGTTATCTCACCTAGAATTTCCCAGGCAGATTTTAAATCAATAGAAACTAAATCCGCAGGAATATATTCCACCAATGCCTTATTGGCTTCAAAAAGGTGGTATTTAGCTCTTTCCAGGGCATGCTTATGTCTGGTATTCGAAACAACAATGCTTTCTGCAGCAGATATCTTACCTTCCACCACTAGATTAAAGATTGCTTCTTCCAGGTTATCTAAGCCTATTTCTTTTTGGGCCGATATTTCTATGATTTCACTAAAATTAATGGCCTCTTTGATATCCTTCGCATCAATTCTGTTTTCTGCTATATCAATTTTATTGATCAGAATAAGGGCTTTTTTATCCTTAATCAAATCCATAACCTTTACGTCTTCACTGGAAAGACCAGTGGAAGCATCTAAAACCAATAGTACCAAATCAGCCTGATTTAATAGCTCTCTGGATTTTTCTACACCAATTTTTTCAACCAAATCCTGAGTTTCCCGCAAACCAGCCGTATCAATAAGCTTTAGGGGAATACCCTTGACACTAAAAACCTCTTCTATAACATCCCTTGTTGTACCAGGTATGTCTGTAACGATTGCTCTCTGTTCCTGAAGCAGCGCATTTAGCAGAGATGACTTTCCTACATTCGGTTTACCTACAATAACAGTTTTAAGGCCTTCCCGATATATTTTACCGGATGCTGCATGATCCAATAACTTATCTATTTCTTTTATCAACCCATTGCATTCTAAGCTCATTTGTTCAAGGTTCTCTTCTGGAATATCATCCTCAGGAAAATCAATCATTGCCTCTATTTTTGCCAGCAGTCCCAAAACATGATTTTGTAAATCCATTACGATTTGAGAGAGCTTGCCATCAAGCTGATTGATTGCAATTTTTGCTCCGGCATCTGTCTTAGCTCTGATTATATCAATAATTGATTCGGCCTGGGCTAAATCCAGGCGACCGTTTAGAAAGGCTCGTTTACTAAACTCACCTGGCTCTGCTAAACGTGCTCCATTTTTAAGAATTACTTCCAGCACCCTCCGAATAGGAACAATTCCACCATGACAACTTATCTCTACAACATCCTCAGCAGTAAAACTTTTGGGTCCCCTCATGACAGAAAGTAAAACTTCATCAATAATTTCACCTGTATTAGGTTCAACTATATGCCCATAGACCAGCTTATAATTATCCCTTTTATACCAATCTTGATTAACTTTTGGTTTAAATACTTTGTTTCCTAGGGATACTGCATCCGGCCCACTCATCCGGATAACACCAATACTTCCTTCTCCTAAGGCAGTGGCTATAGCTACAATGGTATCGTCAAACAATTTTTTTGCCTCCAAAATCCATTTACAAAAACCCAGCAACCTGATGGTGCTGGGTTTTTAATACTATCATAAAGTATCATATTTTAAGGATGATAGTATAAGAATGTTTTATTTTTTAGGAGATATAATGATTTTTCTAAAGGGTTCTTCACCTTCACTAAAGGTATAAATATCATCCCTACCTTGCAGTGCAGTATGAATTATTCTTCTTTCCTGTGAATTCATAGGCTCCAGTACAACACTTCTGCCCCTTTGTTTGGCTTTATCTGCCAACCTGGTAGCAAGCTTCTGAAGTGTTTCTTCCCGGCGATGACGGTATCCCTCAACATCAAGAATTACCTTGCGCCGCTGTTCTTGATTTTTATTGGTTGCCAAATTCATTAAGTACTGTAATGCATCCAGAGTTTCACCTCTGCGACCTATCAATACCCCTAAATCCGGTCCTTCTATGCTAATGTTTAAAACCTGATCTTGTTCTTTAATATTTACTTCCACAGGTATTTCCATCGCTTTAAAAATACTTTGTAATAAACGATCAGCGCGTCTTACCGGATTATCCTTCAAGGTTAATTTAATTTTTGCCCGACGAGAACCAATCAAACCAAATAAACCCTTGGAAGGTTCTTCTAATACCTCAATAATAACCTCGTCCCTTAAAACACCAAATTCTTGAAGACCTAATTCTATGGCTTCATCAATTGTTTTACCGACCTTTTCTACTACCTTCAACTCCGGTTACCCCCTCTTTAAGTCGCAGGGTCTCTTTATTTATATACCACTGTTGAATTGCTCCTACAGTATTAAATACAACCCAGTACAGTGCCAAACCAGCAGGAACTGTATATGCGATCCAGCCAATAAATAAGGGCATAGTATACAACATTGTTTTCTGGGTTTGATCCTGGGTATTGGTAGTTAATTTAGATTGCAAAAATGTTGTAACTGCTGCTAATAATGGTAAAAGAATATCGCCTCTCTCACTTAGAGAGTTAACCCATAAAAAAGATGCATGGTCTGGATTTACAAATGGAAATTCATATAAGGCCCGATAAAGAGCAATCAAAATGGGCATTTGTACCAGCAATGGCAAACAACCTGCCATCGGGTTTACGTTGTGCTCCTTATACAACTCCATAATTTTTTGCTGCATCTTTTGGGGGTCTTTACCTTTGTATTTATCCTGAATGGCTTTTACTTCAGGAGCAATCTTTTGCATCATTGTCATCGAATGCATTTGTTTTTTGGAAAGGGGATATAAAACCATTTTAATGATAACAGTCAAGAAAATAATGGCTAAGCCATAACTAGGCAACCCCACTGTAGCAGTAAACCCATAAAGCCAATTCATTAAAGCTGTCATTCCATTTACTATGGAATCAAACCATCCAAACAAAACTTGTACCCCCTTAAAAGCCTACCGTTATTTTACCGGATCATATCCACCTGTATGAAAGGGATGGCATTTTGCTAATCTTTTAAGTGTTAACCATAGACCCTTAATTACACCATACTTTTCGATTGCTTGTTTTGAATATTGAGAACACGTCGGGTAAAACCGGCAAGTAGGTGGCTTTAAAGGAGAAATGAATTTTTGGTAAAAAATTAGGCCAAGTATCATAACCTGCCGCATTAATCCCTCTCCTGTTTATTTAGTTTACCCAATACATGCCAAATGTGTTTTTCCATCTGATGATAGTCTTGATCAGAAGAGGCTTGGCGCACGATAAAAATAAAATCATGATCATTAGGAAAACGTTCAGAAAACAAACGGCATATTTCTTTCAATATACGACGTATCCGATTTCGACAAACTGCCTTGCCAACCTTTTTACTAATAGAAAAACCAAACCTGCGACCAAGTCCTTTATTGGGAAATTTATACAACACCAAATAACGGTTTGCCGCAGAATTACCAAAACGGTACACATTACGAAAATCAGAATTTTTCTTTAAAGAAACAAATTTTTCCATATAGTCTTCCTAATAAAGGTTTTTATTAATATCTTAACCACTGGACTAAAATCATATACAAATTAGGAAAAGGCCACCCTAAGCGGCCTTATGCTGATAAACGTTTTCTACCTTTTAAGCGTCTTCTCTTAAGTACATTTTGGCCAGACTTGCTAGACATCCTTTTTAGAAAACCATGAACCTTTTTATGTCTACGTTTCTTAGGTTGGTATGTGCGCTTCATGTATCAACACCTCCTTTAACCGAATTGGTATGTCAATAAAAATTTATACTAGACAGTCACTGAAAATTATATAAAATTTCTCTCTCCCCGTCAAGATAAAGGACTTTTGATTTTTGTTTACACAGATATTCATACTTCCTGTGAATATTTTTTATCTGTTGATAACCTTTATTAGTTTTGGTATTATTGATTTACACTTGTGGATAAAATTATTTATCCAGTTTTTACACAGGTTGTGGATAAAACTGTGTACAACCTTGTTGATTTTTAAAAGATTATATGCTTTTTTAACAGAACAGCGCGACCTAATATTCCCTTATTATTAAGGGGATTTTTTCACTATCGGAAAACCTAAGATTTTAAGGATGATCGTATAAGAAAAGCTAAGGCTCACGCTATAGGCTCTCGCCTGTGACCTTTAGGGTATGGCGTGAGCCAAGCTTTTCTAATCCGGTATTTATTATGTAGTATGGAGGTTTACTTAAGTAACATGCAAAACGATGTCCTTGACAGATGGGAACAGGTGCTCATTCGCTTGGAAAAACAAGTTAATAAGCACTCATTTGAAACCTGGCTTACCAAATGTAAACCGGTGGCCTTCTATGACAATACAATTATAATAGAAGTTCCGGATCAATTTTCTAAAAGTTGGTTAGCAGATCGGTATTCACCCATCATAAAACAAACTTACGAAGCTATTATGCATCAAGAAATTTCTCTGCAATTTATTTTAGCGGGTCAGGAGGTGGGTCAGCCTAAACCAAAGGAAAGGTCTATGGATGAAACCCACGTGAATATCCTCAACCCAAGAAACACCTTCGATACCTTTGTTATCGGTAACAGTAATCGTTTTGCTCATGCCGCTTCACTTGCTGTGGCGGAATCTCCAGCGAAGGCTTATAACCCATTGTTTATTTACGGTGGTGTAGGTCTGGGTAAAACTCATTTGATGCATGCAATTGGTCATTATGTTCTTGAAAACAACCCCTCTCTTAAGGTTGCCTATGTAACATCTGAAAAATTTACCAATGAATTAATTAACTCCATTAGAGATGATCAAACCGTGGAATTTCGTAATAAATACCGCAGTATGGATATTCTGCTGATTGATGATATTCAATTTCTAGAAAAGAAAGAAGCCACCCAGGAGGAATTTTTCCATACATTTAATACCTTATATGAAGCTAATAAACAGATTGTAATTTCCAGTGACCGACCCCCTAAAGAAATTGCTACCCTGGAAGATAGACTAAGATCCCGTTTCGAATGGGGCTTAATAACGGATATGCAATCCCCGGATTATGAAACAAGGGTTGCTATTTTAAGGAAGAAAGCTCAATTAGAAGGAATAACAAATATACCCGATGATACCATTGCATTTATTGCCGACAAAATTCAATCCAACATTAGAGAGCTAGAAGGTGCACTTACAAGGGTAAGCGCCTTCTCTTCTTTAGAAAAAAAAGAGGCGACACCGCATTTAGCCGCTGAGGTATTAAAGGATGTTATTGCTCCCAGTAAACCTAAAATTATTACCGCACCACTAATTATGAATACAGTTGCTGACTTTTATGGATTAAAAATCGAAGATTTAAAGGCAAAAAAGAGAACACGCTCTGTTGCTTTCCCTAGACAGGTTGCCATGTACTTAGCCAGAGAACTAACAGACCTATCTCTTCCTAAACTAGGTGATGAATTTGGTGGTAGAGATCATACCACAGTTTTACATGCCTGCGATAAAATAATTACCGATCTTAAAAATGACCCTGTACTTCAGGAGACCATCAAGGAATTAAAAAAACGGATCAGTGAATAATGTGAATAGATTTGGATAACTCTTGTTAACAATGTTGATTTGTTTAAAAAGTAGTTAATTGTTGTTGATAAGTTTACGGTTTTTTTTCCACAGCTTTTTGACACCCAAAAATGATTAACCATAAGGCCCCAGGTGGCATATAAACAAACTCACAGCCCCTACTACTACTACGAGGATAAAAATATATAAAAAATAAAAATAAAGAACAACGGGGGAAGGCTATGAAAATAATCTGTACCCGTCAAAATCTAATTCAAGGTGTAACAACTGCTCAAAGGGCAGTATCCACCAAAAATCCCATGCCCATTTTATCTGGTATCTTATTAATAGCCAAAGATAATCGATTAGAATTACAAGCAACCGACCTTGAAATGGGTATTCAGTGCTTTGTTCCCTGTACAACCCAGGAAGAGGGTTCAATTGTATTGCCTGCTAAATACCTAAGTGAAATCGTAAAAAGATTACCGGACTCTCCAATACAAATTGAAACAATTCAAGGTACCAATGTAATTATTCGCTATGGGCAATCAGAGATTACAATTAACGGTTTTGACGCTGAAGAATTTCCCATTTTTCCAAAAACCCAAAGCAAGAATTCTTTGACCATTTCTGAAGAAAGTCTAAAAGAATATCTGCGACAAATTCTCTTTGCTACATCTCCGGATGAAAACAGACCCGTATTTACGGGTGTATTGATGGAGTTTTTGAACGGCAATTTAAGATTAGTGGCCACAGATACCCATCGTTTAGCAATGAGGGGAATGGAATGTTCGTCTATAGAAGATGATATAAATATTATTATCCCTGGCAAAACTTTAAATGAGTTGACCAGGGTTATTGGTGCTGCAGATCGTCAAGTTACGATAGCCCTTGGGGAAAATCAAGTAATTTTTAGTATGGAAGATACCACCTTAATTTCTCGCTTAATTGAAGGGCAATTTCCTAATTACCGGCAGGTTATTCCTCAGGGCTATAAAACTAGAATTAGAGTAAAAACAAAGGATTTAATCGAAGCTGCAGAACGGGCATCTCTCTTAGCTCGGGTTGGCACACAAATAATTCGATTAAATATTGAAGAGGAAAAAATTGTAATTACAGCGAATACGGAAGTTGGCAGGATACATGAGGAAGTACCCATATATTTGCAGGGAGAGCCTGTCCAAATTGCATTTAATGCGATATATTTGATTGATGCGTTACGGGCAATTAGCAGTGATCATATTTATTTTGATATGTCAGGTTCCCTCAGTCCTGGTATATTAACACCGGTTGGTGGTGAAGAATACCTCTCTCTGGTGTTACCAGTGAGAACTGCCTAAGGAGAGATGATTTTGACCCAAAAAATCAAAGTGAATGGCGACATTCAGTTAGATCAATTTTTAAAGTGGGCGAATATAACTGGTTCTGGCGGAGAAAGTAAAATACTGATTCAAACGGGACATGTCAAACTTAATGGCACGATTGAAACCAGACGAGGCGTAAAATTAAAAAACAATGACGTTGTAATGGTGGATGGTGCCGGAAGTTTTTTAGTTGTGATGTGAAGGTGAGATTTTGCGGGTACAAAAGTTATCACTGAAAAATTTCCGCAACTACGATGAAGCTATTTTTCTACCTCATCCGTCCATAAATATTATTACAGGATCAAATGCCCAGGGAAAAACGAACTTGTTGGAGAGTATTTTTTATAGTCTAAGGGGTCGTTCCTTTAGGGCAGAAAAGGATAAGGATATTACGAAATGGCAAAGCAACCGAACCATAATCAATACAGAAGTTCATCTAGCTTCCCGAAATTTTAATATTCAGTGGCAAATTAGTGAACGAGTTAAAAAGTTTTTTCTAAATGGGGTAGAGACAGCACGTTCGGAATTGGATCATTTTGGGGTAGTAATGTTTTCCCCAGAGGATTTATACTTAATAAAGGGTTCACCTCAGGAAAGAAGACATTTTTTAGATTTCGAGGTAGGCTCATTAAGCCCAGGTTACAGCAAAATATGGCGCCAGTATACGAGGGTGCTTAGTCAAAGAAATACTCTTTTGAAAGAAATAAGGGATAGGCGTTCTACCAGGGATATGTTGGATGTTTGGGATGATCAACTCTTTAGACATGGGGCCAAGGTCATTTACCTTCGCTTACAGGTTCTAAAAAAATTAATTCCCATCGCGAGGAAGATTCATTTCAGTCTGACTGGTGGGGCGGAGGAATTACAGGTAAAATATTTATCATCTTTGGTGTTGGAACCAGGCCTAACAGAAGGAAATATTTACCAGGTATTTTTAAATTCCTCCAAAAAAATTCGACAAATGGAACTGCAAAGATGTCAAACCCTACTGGGTCCCCATCGTGATGATTTGTCCTTAGCTATTAACGGTATTGAGGCCAAAACCTTTGGTTCCCAAGGTCAACAAAGAACAGTAACACTATCACTAAAATTATCTCAACTAGATTTATGGCACCATGAATTTGGCTTTTATCCGGTATTACTTTTGGATGATGTGTTATTTGAATTGGATCAAGCCAGGCAAGCAATGTTGGTCAACAAAGTAATGAATAAAGTACAGACCTTTATAACCACCAGTGTTACAGGTGGGATAGAAGAAAACATTAGAGGTGCCGGGGTGCTTTGGCAAGTTCATGCTGGTAATTTAACCCGAAAGGAGGAATTTTGATGTTTCTGCATTTAGGTGGAGACATAGTGGTCTTAAAAAAAGACATTATAGCCATACTTGATGCCCGTACAAAAAATTCGGCAATAACTCGGGAATTTATTGAAATCTCTAAGGATGAAGGTTTTATTCAACCAATTTCCAATCAGGATAAAGAGAAATCCTTTGTTATAACTAGTAAAGAGATTTATGTTTCTCCCATCTCCTGCACAACACTAAAGAAAAGATCCGATAATATTTTAGAAAACACAGATGAAGAATAAAAACCGTGTGCAACGGTTTTTTATTTTGACAGATCAGGAATAGCCTTGTTTTAAAACTCAATTCGTAATAATCATGTAAAATATTGTCCTTGAGTGGTAATACTACTTATGGTATAATATGGTTTCAATGTGAATAGATGGAGGTCACTCATATGGACCAACAGCAGCAGAGTAATAAATACAGTGCCGACCAAATACAGGTGCTTGAAGGTTTAGAGGCTGTTAGACGCCGACCCGGTATGTACATAGGTAGTACCAGTGCCCGGGGACTGCATCATTTGGTGTACGAGGTTGTAGACAATAGTATTGACGAAGCTCTGGCAGGATATTGTGATAAGATCATTGTGACCATTGAAGATGACAATTCCGTTTCTGTTGAAGATAATGGCCGTGGTATCCCCGTAGATATACAACCACAGGTAGGAAGACCAGCAGTTGAGGTAGTATTAACAATGCTGCATGCTGGTGGAAAATTTGGTGGTGGTGGTTACAAGGTTTCCGGTGGATTACACGGGGTAGGTGTATCTGTGGTCAATGCCCTATCCGAAAAATTATTCGTAGAAATCAAACTAAACGGAAAAATATACCAACAGGAATATTCCCGGGGTGTTCCAATCTCCGAATTAAAGGTTGCAGGTAATAGCAAATCCACTGGAACGAAGATAACCTTTAAACCAGACAGTGAAATATTCGAAGAATTGGTTTTTAGTACGGAAACCTTAACCCAAAGGCTAAGGGAATTGGCCTACTTAAATAAAGGGATTAAAATTGTTTTACTGGATAATAGAAAAGACCCTGTTGTAGAGCAAATATTTCAATTTGATGGTGGGATTAAAGATTTTGTCAAACACCTAAATAGAAATAAACAAACGATACACCCAAAACCTATTTATGTATTTGGAGAAAAAGAACAGGTTCAAGTGGAAGTTGCTCTCCAATACAATGACGGTTATAACGAAACACTACTGTCCTATGCCAACAACATTCACACTATTGATGGCGGAACCCATGAAGTGGGCTTAAAAACTGCACTGACTAGGGTCGTTAACGATTATGGCAGACAGAATGGAATTATTAAGAATAACGATGCAAATTTATCCGGAGAGGATATTCGTGAAGGTGCCATCATCGTTGTTAGTGTAAAGGTGCCGGAACCACAGTTTGAAGGTCAAACCAAGACAAAATTGGGCAACAGTGAAGTAAGGGGAATTGTCGATTCTATTTTTGCTGAGAAATTAGCCACCTATTTGATTGAAAACCCTGCTGTGGCTAAAAAAGTTATTGAAAAAGGAATTACTGCGGCTAGGGCTAGGGAAGCAGCCCGTAAAGCACGGGAACTTACAAGAAGAAAAAGTGCCCTGGAAACCATGGCTTTACCCGGAAAACTAGCAGATTGTTCAGAAAAGGATCCCAGTGTATCTGAAATATATTTGGTTGAGGGTGATTCTGCGGGTGGCTCTGCAAAACAAGGGCGGGATCGGCGTTTTCAGGCTATTTTGCCCCTAAAGGGTAAAATTCTTAATGTAGAAAAGGCGCGTATTGATAAAATTCTGGCCAATGATGAAATTAGAGCGATGATTACTGCCATGGGTACGGGTGTAGGTGACGATTTTGATCTGTCTAAGGCTCGTTATCACAAAATAGTCATTATGACGGATGCCGACGTGGACGGTGCCCACATCAGAACCCTGCTTTTGACCTTTTTCTATCGTTACATGAGACAACTTATAGAGGCAGGCTATATTTATGCGGCCCAACCACCTCTATACCGTGTTCGTAAGGGAAAACATGACAGCTACTGTTATAGTGACGAGGAATTAGAGCAATTATTAAAGGTAATTGGACATGATCGGGTAAACATTCAAAGATACAAAGGTTTAGGTGAAATGAACCCAGATCAGCTTTGGGATACCACAATGGATCCCGATACCAGGACAATGTTGCAGGTTACCCTGGCTGATGCCATTGAAGCGGATGCCACTTTCTCTATGCTAATGGGTGATAGGGTGGAACCCAGGAGGGAATTTATTCAAGAAAACGCTAGATCAGTAAGGAACTTAGATATATAGTCTTGCAAAACCGGAGAAAAACCAACTCCGGTTTTTATAAATACAGCAGAAAATACAGTACCAAAATTAAATAAATGGGGGAATTAAAATGCCTGATTTAAAAAATGCTATGGTGCCACAGGAGTTATTGGTAGTAGGTGCTGCTTTGAAGACAGGTGTTTTTGATCTGCTGAATAGTAAACCTCAGTCCATTGAAAAAATCTGCAGTAAACTCTCGATGGATCAAAGATCCCTCTGGATTGTTTTGGAAGCTTTAATTTCATTGGGTTATTTAGAAAAAAAAGAAGACCTTTATGATCTTACCAAAGATGCAAGGGATATCTTTTATAACGAGAATAGCGAAAAGTACGTGGGTTATTCCATTATTCATACCTTTAACGTTATAAAATCCTGGAGTCAATTACCAGAGGTTTTGAAGACAGGAAAACCGGCTAAACGTACCAAAGATCAAATGGATATCAAGGGTTTTATGTATGCAATGAAAAGGAGTGCTCAGCAAGTAGCGGAAGAATTGGTTCATGTCTGTTTAAAAGACCTACCCTTAGGCACCCGTGTTATTGATTTAGGCGGGGGACCCCTCAATTATGCTCGTCCCTTTGCGAGGGCAGGTGCTAAGGTAACCGTACAGGATATACCGGAAGTATGTAAAGTTATGCGTTCTGAAATATTGCCAGAGGAGAACATTACCTTTATCCCTGGGGATTTTACCGAAGCAGTAGCAGAGGGTCCCTTTGATTTAGCCTTCTTAGGTAACATTACTCATATATACGGTGAAAAAGAAAACATAAAGTTATTTGAGCGAACGCATCAATCTTTGGCCACTGGGGGACGTATAGCCATACTGGATATGGTCCGTGGTATTAGTCCCAGGGCAGACCTTTTTGGCGTTAATATGCTTGTCAATACGGAAACAGGTGGCACTTGGACCCTTGAACAATATACCAAGTGGTTAACACAGGCTGGTTTTACAGACGTGCAGATCCATATCCTACAGGATAGGCAAATTATTATGGCCACTAAGGTCTAAAAAGTAATAAATTGCACTAAATTTTTGATTTTGTTATAATTTATTTGGCAAAACTTGTAATAAAGACCAAAAATGAGCTATCTTTAAGCATAAAAGCTATTAGTATGGGGCTTGTTTAGTGACATAAAAGGAAAGCAAGCCTGTTTTTATTGGAGGTATGTAAATGGCTTCCCCAAATGGTAAAGTCATCCCTTTGGATATTAACAACGAAATGAAAAACTCCTACTTAGATTATGCCATGAGTGTAATAGTGGGTAGAGCTTTACCGGATGTTCGAGATGGCCTAAAACCAGTTCATCGAAGAATTCTCTATTCTCTGCATGAATTAGGGTTAACTCCTGATAAACCTTATCGGAAAAGTGCAGGTATCGTGGGTAAAGTTATGCAAGATTTTCACCCCCATGGAGATTCATCGATTTACGATGCAATGGTTCGTCTAGCTCAGAATTTTGCTTGCCGTTATCCCTTGATTCAGGGTCATGGTAACTTTGGTTCCGTAGATGGTGATCCAGCAGCGGCAATGCGCTATACGGAAGCAAGAATGGCTAAAATTACGTTAGAAATGTTGGCGGACATTGATAAGGAAACGGTTGATTTTGTTCCTAACTATGACAATAGAACAGAAGAACCTACTATTTTGCCATCTAAGATACCAAACTTACTGGTAAATGGTTCTTCCGGTATTGCGGTTGGTATGGCGACGAATATACCACCTCATAATCTTGGTGAGGTTATTGATGGAGTCTTAATGATGATTGAAGATTCCCAAGTAACATCGGATGATTTGATGAAGGTAATCAAAGGTCCTGACTTCCCGACCGGGGCTACTATTATGGGCAGGGACGGTATACGTCAAGCCTATCGGACTGGTAGAGGGACCATTAAAATTCGGGCTCAGGCTACCATTGAGAATAAAGCAAACGGCAAACCAGTCATTATAGTTAACGAAATTCCCTATCAGGTTAATAAAGCAAGGCTAATTGAAAAAATTGCTGAGTTAGTCAAAGAGAAGAAAATAGAGGGTATTTCCGACCTACGAGATGAGTCTGATCGTCGGGGCATGCGAATTGTTATTGAACTTAAGAAAGATGCTAATCCCAATGTAATATTAAACCTTTTATACAAGCATACACAAATGCAGGAGAGTTTTGGTGTCATTATGCTTGCCCTGGTAAACAATGAACCCAAAGTTTTAAATCTTGCCCAAGTAATTTTTCATTATCTTGAACACCAAAAGGATGTCATAACTCGCAGGACAAGGTATGAACTTAAAAAAGCTGAAGCAAGAGCCCATATTGTCGAGGGTTTACGCATTGCGCTGGCTAACCTCGATGAAGTTATTAAGACAATCAGAGAATCCAAAAATACCGAAGCTGCTAAGCAAGGGTTAGTCGAAAAGTTTAATCTCACGGAAGTCCAAGCAGAAGCCATTGTGGAAATGCGCTTAAGAAGCTTGACAGCCTTGGAAGTAGAAAAATTAGAAAAAGAGTACAAGGAATTATTGGAGAAGATTGATTACCTGCGTGGTATTTTAGCAGATGAGAAAAAAGTTTTAGGTATTATCCGCGATGAATTAGTTGTTATTAAAGAAAAATTTTCAGACGTAAGACGTTCTATCATTAGTAATGACGCTGCGGGAGATTTTGATATGGAAGACCTGATTGATGAAGAAGAAATGGTTGTTACTATTACCAATCAGGGATACATTAAGAGAATTTCAATGGATACCTATAAAAGCCAAAAAAGAGGCGGTAAAGGGATTACCGCCATGGGTACCAAAGAAGAGGATTTTGTTAGAGATCTCTTTATAGCATCTACACACCATTACCTATTATTCTTTACCAATAAAGGTAAGGTTTATCGGCTGAAAGTCTATGAAGTACCAGAGGCATCAAGAACTGCCAAAGGTACGCCAATCATAAATTTATTAAATTATGATAGCGATGAGTATGGAACTACTGTAATCCCAATTAAGGAATTTACAGAAGAAGCTTACTTATTCATGGCCACTAAACATGGCATTGTGAAGAAGACAGCTTTAACAGAGTTTAATTCCTCACGCCGAGATGGGTTAATTGCTATCAACCTTGATGAAAATGATAAATTAGTTGCTGTTGAATTAACGTACGGCAAAGAGGAAATCATTATGTGTACCCAAGATGGCATAGCCATACGTTTTTCTGAGGAAGATGTAAGACCCATGGGACGTGTAACCCGGGGGGTAAAAGGAATAACGTTATCCCAAGAAGACTATGTAGTAAATATGGGAGTTATTAAAGAGGGAGCATATTTATTTACTGTTACTGTCAATGGCTATGGCAAAAGGACACCTCTGATTGAATACCGCAGCCAAACACGTGGTGGTAAGGGCATTATCAATATCAAAACCACCAAAAGAAATGGCCTAGTGGCGGGTGTTTTGGTAGTGAAAGATGATGATGAAGTGATGATGATTAGTGCCGAGGGAATTATCATCAGACTCCCTGTTAAAGACGTTTCCTCAATGAGTAGGAATACCCAGGGAGTGACTTTAATGAGAACTGGGGAAAAGGATCATATTGCTTCCATTGCTAGGGTTGTCAGTGAAGAAGATGAAGAATAGTTTTTCTAACACGATCAGAAAAGTATAAGATTTTAAGGCTGATATATTAAGAAAAGCTAAGGCTCGCTATAGGTTGGCGCGAGCCTTAGCTTTATAATTTTAAAAAGCATATTGACACAAAATATTCATTTGTGATATATTAATTTTCGCCGACAAGAACTGAGTTACACCTGAAAATCAACATATAAAATGTTGAAAAATAGATTGACTCAATATAATATCGGTGTTATTATAAAAAAGCGTTTTGAGAAAAAACAAACTACCAAAAACTTGCACTTGATTAAACAGTGAAAGCCATGGTAAGATAAGCATCCGGTCGCGAGATCGGGACAAGCAAACGGTCTTTGAAAACTAAACAGCAGATGATGGATGAAAAACAGGTCAAGTCAAAAGTCATCGTTAAGATGAAACTAAGACGACCACAAAAAACATCCTCGTCAAGCGTTATGAAAAGACGCTAGCGAGTAAATCAAGGATAA